>JAJYCD010000040.1 GCA_021778635.1 Actinomycetes bacterium | reverse complement strand
TCAGCGTCGGGGTGGCCGCGGTCGCCTACTTCCGGGTGATCGACCCGGTGAAGTCGGTCGTCGCGATCGAGGACGTGAGCGCCGCGATCGACCAGATCGCCCAGACCACGCTGCGCAAGGTCGTCGGCCAGCACACCCTGGACGAGACGTTGTCCGAGACCGACCGGATCAATCTGGACATCCGCGAGATCCTCGACGTCATCACGCTCGCCTGGGGTGTCGAGGTCACCCTGGTCGAGCTGAGGGACATCCAGCTGCCCGACACGATGAAGAGGGCGATGGCCCGGCAGGCCGAGGCCGAGCGGGAGAAGCGGGCGAAGATCATCGCCGCCGAGGGAGAGCATCTCGCCGCAGACGCGCTGGGAGAGGCCTCGGACATCATGATGGCGCACCCGTTGGCGCTCCAGCTGCGCAACCTGCAGAGCCTCGTCGAGATCGGCGTGGACAAGAACACCACCGTGGTGTTCCCGTCGCCGATCATGACCACCATCGCGGAGCTGAGCGCGTTCATCGCCCGCGAGTCCGCGGCGGGCGGTGCGCAGGCCTCGAGGTGACGTCCGGGTGCGGTGCGTCGGCGCGCGGTGAGGCCTGCTGGGTCCGGACGAGGCGCGGACCCCGGGGGATCGCGACCAGGCGTCGGTCCCACCGTCAGGTCGCGAGGCCGGACTCTGCGACCACGCGAAGAGCTTGTGCCGCGATGGTCAGCGCCGGGTTCATCGCGGCAGAGGAAGGGAAGAAGCTCGAGTCGAGCACCCACAGGTTCTCGACGTCGTGGGCACGGCAGTACGGGTCGAGGACCGACCTCTCGGGGTCATGACCCGCCACGAGCGTCCCGCACATGTGGCTGTTCATGCTGATGTCGAACGGCTGGGTCGCGACGACGTCGTACCCCGCCGCTCGCATCAGGCGGGTGGCCTTGCGGTGGAGCTTGCGGTGGGTCGAGGTGCCGACCGCCCGACGGGTGACCTTGATCGTCCTGTCGTCGGTGAGGGTGACCCGGTTGTCCGCACTCGGCAGGTCCTCCGTCATCACCAGCCACTCGACGCTGCGAGCGGCGACCTGGTCGAGGATCGGCAGCGGTACCCGGGTGGCCCAGCTCTTCATCATGACGCCCTGGACCTTGCCCAGGAGCTGCAGGGTGCCCAGCGGCTTGCCGTCTCCGCCGTCGTGGTACCAGTCGTTGACCTGCAGGGTCTTCTGGAACACGACATCGTTGCGACGGTCGAGGTCGATCGCCGCGATGTGGGCGTTGTTGTGCATCATGAAGTTGCGACCGACCTGGTCGCTCGAGTTCGCCAGCCCGCCGGGATGGTCGGCGCTCCGGGACGCGAGCAGCAGCGCGGCAGAGTTCGCGGCGCCCGCGGCGATCACGTACTTCTCGGCGACGATCCGCACCGGACCGAAGGGGCCCTCGGCCTCGAGGTGGCTCACCTGTCCGGGCGTGGAGTCGGTGGCGACCCGGGTGACCCGGACGCCGGTGAGCAGCCGGACGTGGCCGGTCTGGAGGGCCGGCTGGATCGCACAGACGTCGGAGTCGCTCTTGGCGTCCAGTCGGCAGGGGAAGCCGTCGCACGTCGCGCACCGGACGCAGGAACCGAACGGCCGCAGGTCGATTCCCATGCACGTGGGCGAGGTGGTTGCGCCCGCCGCGTGGAGCCGGTCGGCGAGCTTGGCGACGTACGGCTCGTCGGGGACCGCCGGGAAGGGGAACGGCTCGCTCCGCCACGGCTCGCTCGGGTCCTCACCGTGCCGGCTGTGGACGCGGAACAGGCGTTCCGCCGCGAGGTAGTACGGCTCGAGGTCGGCATAGGTGAACGGCCACGCGGGCGAGATCCCCTCGTGGTGCTCGACGGTTGCGAAATCGCTCTCCCGGAACCGGGGGAGGCTCGCTCCGTACACCTTCGTGTTCCCGCCGACGACGTAGTGGACGCCGGGGCTGAAGGGTCGGCCCGCGCCGTCCAGCCACGTCTCGGAGGGCTTGTACCGGCGGTTCAGGAACACCTCGCGCGGTGAGACGTTCGCCGCCTCCCTGGGCAGGTGCTCACCCCGCTCCACCAGGAGCACATCGACGCCTCGCTGTGCGAGGGCCCACGCGGTGGTTCCGCCGCCCATGCCCGACCCGACCACCACGACCGCTGCCTTGAGCGTCTCGACGGCCATCTCTGCTCCTGTTAATCGATTAATCCCGTACGATCGAGCCTAGGCTCCGTAGGCCGAGAAGTCGAGAGATTCGCGGCCACGCGTCAATCCTGGTGCTTGTAGATACTTCACGTCGTTGATAACTTCGTGGACATGGGCCGTGGCGAGAGGCAGTCGCTCGCCACGGTGGCGCGTGCCCTGAACGTCTCGACTGCCTCGGTCTCCAACGCGTTCAATCGACCGGACCGGGTGTCGGACGAGCTTCGATCCCGCGTGCTCGAGCATGCGCGAAGCGTGGGCTACGCCGGTCCGGACCCGGCGGCGCGGCAGCTGCGACGAGGCCGCTCGGACGTCGTGGGCCTGGTCTTCACCGACGACCTGGCGTTCGCGTTCGAGGACCAGGCGTCCGTGGTCTTCCTGGCCGGGGTCGCGGAGGCCTGCGGCGCCGGCGGCCGGAACCTGCTGATGCTCGCGGCCGGGACGCCGTCCGCAGGTTCGACCCGCGGCACGTCGGGGGGCCCGATCACCGCTGCCGCAGCAGTGGACGGCGTGATCGTCTACAGCGTCCCCGATGCCGACCCTCACCTGGCGGCTGCGGTCGAACGCGGGCTGCCCGTGGTGGTCGTCGACCAGCCTCGCGACCACCCCCACGCGGACTGGGTCGGGCTGGACGACAGGGCGGCCGCCCGCGACCTGGCTCGGCACGTCGTCGAGCTGGGGCACCGGCGCATCGGTGTGATCTGCACCCGGCTGGGAACCACGCGCTACAACGGCCCGGCCAGTCCGGAACGCCGACTCTCCGCGACCTACGCGGTCCAGCGGGAACGGCTCGCCGGACTCGTCGAGGGATTCGCCGAGGTCGGCATCGGCGAGGACGGCGTCGAGGTGGAGGAGCGGTTCCTCGCCTCGAGGGCGTCGGGAGGCGAGGGGTTGGACGCGATCCTGTCACGAAGGCCCGATGTCACGGCCGTCTGCTGTCTCGCCGACGTGCTCGCCCTGGGCGTGCTGGACGCCGCGGGACGCCGCGGGCTGCGGGTGCCGCAGGACCTGACGGTCACGGGATTCGACGACATCCCGGAATCGGCGGGCGCCGGGCTGACGACGGTTCACCAGCCCTTGGGGCTGAAGGGGCGCGAGGCGGGAAGGCTGCTCCTGGAACGGCTCGCCGAGGCAGCCCCCGGCCGCGCGGTGTCCGGACGCCATCCCCGCCGGGTGCTCCTGCCCGCGATCATCCAGGTGCGCCGGAGCTCCGGACCGGTGCCCGAGCGATCGACCAGCTGACCGGACCCTACTCACGAAGGGCACCTCCGACCATGCACTTCCTCAGCGCCATCACCGGTTCGTTCGCGATGCCGGCAGACGAGAACCCGACCGTGGCCATGGTGACGGCCGCCTACGCCCACCACGGGATCGATGCCGTCTACCTCAACTGCGAGGTCCCAGCGGAATCGCTCGCAGCAGCGGTGAACGGTGCCCGGGCCATGGGGTGGGTCGGCTTCAACTGCTCGATCCCTCACAAGATCGCCGTCATCGCTCACCTCGACCGGCTCGCTCCGTCCGCGGAGATCATCGGTGCGGTCAACTGCGTCGTCCGCGACGGTCGCGAGCTCGTGGGCCACAACTATGACGGCCAGGGCTTTCTGGCCTCGGTGCGCACCGTGATCGACCCAGCGGGTGCCCGTGTGGCCGTCCTCGGCTCCGGTGGCGCTGCGCGTGCGATCGCGGTCGAGCTCGCGCTCGCCGGGGCTGCGGAGATCCAGGTGATCGGCACCCGGCCCGAGCCGGGGAAGGCTCTCGCCCAGCTCGTGACGGACCGGACGTCGGCCATCGGCCGATACGTCCCGTGGCGCGGCAGATGGGCCGTCCCCGCCGGGGTGGACCTCCTGGTGAACGCCACGCCGGTCGGCCTGTACCCCGACGTCACCGCGCTACCCGCGATCGACCTGGACTCCCTGCGGTCGTCGACCGTCGTCGCCGACGTCATCCCGAACCCGCCGACGTCTGCCCTCGTCGCGGAGGCCCGGAGCAGGGGCCTGACCGCGCTCGACGGGCTCGGCATGCTGGTCAACCAGGGAGCTCTGGCCATCGCGCTCTGGACCGGGGTCGACCCGGACCGCTCCGTCATGCGCAACCGACTCACCGAGATCTTCACGCAGATCGAGCCCTGAACGGCCGAGCACGATCGACACGCCCTCTGTGCCTGCGTCGTGGGGCTGCCCCGTAGCATCGGCGCCATGGCACTTCTTCACCGGGCCGAGCTGAGGCCGTCCAAGATCGAGCTCCTGCAGGGTTGGGTGCCCTCCCGACCGTGGTTCGAAGGCGAGCTCGGCGCGAACCTGACGACCGTCGGGGCGTTCCGGTTCGACGACCCGGCAGGTGAGGTCGGTGTCGAGACTCTTCTGGTCCGGGCGGGCGACGGCCCGGTGCTGCAGGTCCCGCTGACGTATCGCGGCGCGCCTCTCGTCGGTGGCGAGCAGTGGCTCGTCGGCACGATGCAGCACTCGGTGCTCGGGCCCCGGTGGGTGTACGACGGCGTGGGTGACCCGGTGTACATCCAGACGGTGGCCACGGCCGCCCTGACGGGTGGGCGCCAGGCAGACCTGTACGTGGACGTCGACGGCGAGCGCGTCACCCGCGAGCCGACGGCGCGGGTCGCGGGAAGTGGTCTGATCGGCGCTCCCGTGCCGCCCCTGGTCCCGGTCGACGAGATCACCGTGCGGCAGGAGCGGGGCGCGACCGTCGTCGAGGCGGGCGACCTCGTGCTCGTCGTCGCCCGAGTGGTGCGCGCCACGGCGCCCGACGACCTCGATCTCGGAGCGTCGGCCCCGGCCGACGCCGCGACGCGAGCCAGGCTCACCGGGACGTGGGAAGGGCAGTCGAGCCCGTTCCCGCTCGTGCTGGCAGCGGTGCGCTGACCCGACTGGCCGTCGGGGCGGCACCGGTCCACGTCAGTCCGTTCCAGGACCCGGGAGGACGTTGACGTCGTCGGCGGCGAAGGCGATCGAGTCGTCGGGATCGATGGGCCAGGCCTCGAGGTCCGGTGACCGCAGGAGCTCGTCGATGAGCGCTGCGCTGCCGCCGACCACCGTGGAGTCGAAGTCGATCTCGCTGGCCACGCACCACGTCCGGTCGTCGGGCCAGAAGAGGTTGGGGGACTGGGTGTTCCAGGAGCCCGGTTCGCATCGGGCCAGGGCCTCGGTCGCCGACAGCGGGCCGCGCATCAGCAGGTAGCCCCGGCCGGGCAGGGTCACCCGGGGGGACCGTAGCTCGTCGGGCGTGAGGGCCGACGGCACGGGCTCTGCTCTCCCCGACCCGAAGACCGCGCGGGCGACCGCCGGGCTCCCGTGGAGCCAGGCCCAGCCCTCCCACAGGCAGAAGTAGCACTTGTCCGGCGTCGCGGTGTGCCGCCCGAGCGCGTCGCAGAGCGCGAGAAGCGGGTCGGCGTCCAGGCTTCCTTGTCGCGGCGGCCCGTAGGGCCACAGCCCGCTGTGGGTGGCCCACAGGTCCGGGGACCCGATGAGGGCGTGCCACTGCGCGGTGGCGTGAACCTGGCGCCCGGTGCGCGCCGCGACCTCCGACCAGCGGACCGGCTCTGCATCCTCGTCGTACGCGGGGTGCAGGATGCGCGCGTATGCGGTGAAGCCGCGGGGAACCGTTCGCGCGAGGGTGCCGAACGCTCCGTCGAGGCGAGGGGCGAGCCAGCTCGCGGGCGAGACGTCGTCGAGCACCCGGATCCGTGTGGTCCACATCCGACCATCGTGGACCTCCGCACGCGCTCGCGTCAGGCATGCGGTCGGCGCACCAGGTCCGCGGTCTCGTCTAGGGTCGTCGCGTGGAGACGCAGCCGCTCACGCATCCGGTCAGGTGGGGGATCATCGGCGTCGGTGACGTCACGGAGGTCAAGAGCGGCCCGGGCTTCCAGCAGGCCCATGGGTCCGAGCTGGTTGCGGTGATGCGTCGGGACGGGGCGAAGGCCGCCGACTACGCCCGCCGCCACGGCGTGCCCCGCTGGTATGACGACGCCGACGCCCTCCTCGCCGATCCGGACGTGGATGCGGTCTATGTCGCGACCCCACCGAGCTCGCACCACGACTACGTGCTCCGGGCCGCCGCCGCGGGCAAGCCGGTCTATGTCGAGAAGCCGATGGCGCGGACGGCAGCGGAGTGCGAGTCGATGCTCAGCGCGTGCGAGAGCGCAGGGGTCCCGCTCTTCGTGGCGTACTACCGGCGCGCGATGCCCCGGTTCCTCGCCGTCCACGACCTCCTGCGGGACGGCACGATCGGCGAGGTCCGCACGGTGAGCGTGCGGCTGCAGAGCCCGGCGCCGACGTGGGAGTCGGGCCCGCCACCGTGGCGCCTGCAGCCCGAGGTCTCCGGCGGGGGCCTGTTCGTCGACCTCGGGTCCCATACGCTCGATCTCCTCGACCTGCTCCTCGGGCCGATCACGCGGGCGACCGGAGTCGCGGTCGACCGCGACCGGCGCTATCCGGCGGAGGACGCGGTGGCCGCGACGTTCACGTTCGGCTCGGGGGTCGTGGGCGTGGGCCTGTGGGACTTCGACGCGCGGGAGCGGCGCGACGAGGTCGAGGTGATGGGCACGCGAGGCTCGCTGCGGTTCTCCTCGTTCGGTACGGAGCCGCTCCGGCTGACGACGTCGACCGGGCTCCGGGAGATCCCCGCGCCATACCCGGCAACGGTCCAGCTGCCCCTCATCCAGACCGTGGTCGACGCGCTGACCGGGAACGGCGAGTGCCCGAGCACCGGGCGCAGCGCCCTGCGTACCGCGAGCGTCGTCGACGCGATCCTGGCCGACCACCGCGCCGAGCTCTCAACCGCCGCCGTTGCCCCCGGACCGATCGTCGTCCCTGGCCTGCCGGTCTGACGACAGCGCGTCCTGTCGCAGCAGGCCGAGCAGCTCCTCGTGCGGGCCGACCACGAACGCCTCGTCGTCCGCCTCGAGCGTGGTCCACCGCCGGACGACGCGGTGCACCTCCTGCTCGCCACGGTGGCGCACGGACAGCACGCGGCTCCGCCCGGTCAGCGCGTCGAGGCGCGCGCCGTCGAGACCCCCGCCCGGTGTGACCTGCACCCGCGCGTACAGCAGCGGGACGTCGCCGGCGAAGAAGGTCCCCAGCACCTCCAGGCCGAGGGCCGCTCCGACGAACCACGGCGCGGCGAGCTCGTCGGTGGATCGCACGTGCGTGAACCCGAACGCCTGTCGCACGGTCGCCGCGAGCCGGCGGTCTGCGAGCCGGATCGCGACCGGGACGTCGGAGCGCTCACCGAGCCAGTCCCGCATCGCCAGCGCGACCTCGAGGTTCGTCAGGTCGTCGGAGGTGAGCACGGCCACGGCCCTGGCCCGGTCGAGGTTCACCAGCTCGAGGGTGCGGGCGAGAGTGGCGTCGCCGAGGACGACCTTCGCACCCAGGCCGCGCACCTGGGCGAGGTAGCGGTTGCTCTCATCGGTCTCGACGACCACGACCGGCGCCCCGGTCGCGACCACCGACTCGACCACCCGCACCCCGACCGAGCCGAGGCCGACGACGATCACGTGCCCGCGCAGGTCGGTGACCTGCCCGTGGCCGAGCGACTCCTGCAGGCGCTGAGAGACGAGCAGGTTGGTCAGCAGCGCGTACACCAGGGCGGCGAGGACCGCCCCGGTCACCATGAGCAGGACCGCGTAGGCGCGGAGCCAGCTCGGTTGGGCGCGGAAGCTGAAGTCGCCGTAGCCGATCGTGCCGATGGTCTCCGCCGTGAAGTAGAGCGCATCGAGCGGCGTCATGCGCGTGCCGTCGGCCTCGCGGTAGCCGAGCATCAGCACGACGATCGAGAGCAGCCCGAGGCCGAGGAGCGTCGCGAGAGCACGCCGCAGCCGGGTGTCGGTGGCCCGGGCGACGGCGCGTCCCCACCGACGTAGGGCGCCTGTCGGGCCGTGCTCGCGATGGACCTGCCCGGCGGATGACCGGCGGCTCGCGTTCGGGACCGTCGGTGGGACGGGCCGGATCACCTCCTCCCACGTCGCTGCCGGACCGAGCAGGCTCACGGCGTCTCCCGCGCGCACCTCGAGATCACGTCCCGGGCAGACCACCGACTCCGACGCACCGTCCGCCCGCTGCACCGACAACGGGACGAGGACCTCGCCGAACAGGTCCCGCAGCAGACCGTCGCGCGGTGCTGCGACCGTGCGCACCTGGGCGGCCTCGTCGGCGATCCGCAACCCGTGCCCTCGCTCGCCGAGGCACGCCTCGACGATCGCGGGCGAGGCGATGGTCGCGACGTCGAGCACGAGGATGCCGACGTCGGCCCGCACCGCGCGCGCGACCGCCTGGTTGCGGATCTGGGCGACGACGGTCAGCTCGGGCCGGAGGCGACGCGCGAGCAGTGCGGTCTCCAGAGCCCCGAGGTCCGTCGAGGACAGGCAGATGACGGCACGAGCGTCGCGGAGGCCGGCCGCGCCGAGCGCGGCCGCTGCTCCGTCGTGGTGCGGGACGACGGTCGCACCCATGGCGGTCGCGGCCTGGACCGCGCCGGGTCGGGCGCCGTCGTCCACCGCGACGACCTCCAGACCGAGTGCGACGAGGTGCTCGATGACTCGGAGGCCGAGGCCCTCGAGCCCGTGCACGATCACGTGCCCCGGCGGCCCCGCCACGCGGTGGTTCATGACCGCATGATCCCGCATCGTGCCGGTGCCCGGGCCTGCGACGCGGCCGGCGGGAACCGGCTACCCGTGCCTCAGGACGCCGACTCCCGATACGCGCGCCACCCGCCGGCATGCGTGATGTCCTCACCCGCGGGAAGGGCGCAGCCGAAGCCCGTGACGGTGCGGCCGTCGGAGAGCAGGACCGGCCCGAGGGTCATGGGGTCCGACAGGGTCCGGAGGAGCTCGGCGAGACCGGCCGGGGGGACGGCCCACAGCTCACCGGCGAGCTCCGCACCAGGCGGGCCGTCGGGTGTCGCTCGCGTGACGCCGGGCCGGGCGACCGCACCCGGGAGCGCGTGCATCCGATACGCCGGTGCGGTCGTGACGGTCTCGACGAACCGTGCGCCGACCTGGTCGAGCTGACCGTTGAGCTCCAGCCCACGCATGTGGGCACCGAACACGACGAGGCCGATGCCGTGATCGGGGTACGGACCCGGCGCCGCGTCCTGACCGAGCAGGAAAGCGAGGTCGAGCGCCACCTGGTCCTCGAACGCGCGGGCCACGAGCGTGACGCCGACGTGGTGACCGTTGGCCGTGCCGTTGGGGACGCTCACCGCGCAGAGGTCGAGGAGGTTGACGAAGTTCGTGAACGTCCCGAGCAGCGCGTTCGCGCCGAGGGGATCGCGCTCGACCTCGGCGAAGGTCGGGTGCCCGACGGTCGTCGGCAGGAGGAGTGCGTCGAAATCGGCTAGCGACTGTGCCGCGACGAGGCGGTACCGCAGGATCTCGTCCTGGTCGCGGACGACCTCGGCACCGGTGACCCGGCGGGCCCGCTGCACGATCGACAGGACGCTCGGGTCGGCGGACTCCGCGTGGTCCTCGAGGAAGGCGCCGAAAGCCTCGTACCGTTCGGCGACGAGCGCGCCGTCGTACAGCAGCCTGGCGCACGCCAGGAACGGTGAGAGGTCGATCTCGGCGGTCGTGACGCCACCGGCGGTCATGGCGTCGATGGCCGTGCGGAACGCGGCGCGCTCGGCAGGGGTGAGCGCCGCGAGGTCGCCGGCCCGGGGGATCGCGACCCGCGGTGCGGCCGGCGCCGCGAGCCGCGCACCGTCCGGCCAGGTGCGTGAGCGACGATCGGACGGCGACGGTCCGGTCATCACGGTGAGCGGCCCCTGCGCCTCGGCGACCGTCCGGGCGAAGACGCTGACGCAGTCGTAGGACCGGCACGCGGCGACGACACCGTCGACCGGAACGAGTCCGAGAGTCGGCTTGATCCCGACGATCCCGTTGAACGCGGCCGGGACCCGCCCGGAGCCGGCCGTGTCGGTGCCGAGCGCGAAGTCGACGAGGCCGAGCGCCACGACGACGGCGGACCCGGACGACGACCCGCCGGAGACGCGGGTGGGGTCGTCTGCGCTGCTCACCGCGCCGAACGGGCTGCGCGTGCCGACCAGCCCGGTGGCGAACTGGTCCATGTTCGTCTTGCCGAGGGGGATCGCGCCGGCATCGACCAGGCGCTGCACGCAGGTTGCCGACGTCGTCGGCTCGTAGCTGAAGGGTTCGCAGGCGGCCGTCGTCGGCAGGCCCGCGACATCGATGTTGTCCTTGACGGCGAACACCCGTCCGGCGAGGGGGAGGGCGGCGCCGCTCTCGGCCCGCCGGTCGACGTCGACGGCCTCCCTGAGGCAGTCCTCGAGCGGGCGGAGGGTGATCCAGGCGTCAGGCCGGGCGGCGGTCTCCAACCGGGCGAACGCCTCGATCACCCGTTCGCGCGCCGTCGTCACCCGCGCGGTGGACACCCGCGCCGTCAGCGTGCTCATCGCCGGCCGGCGTCCGACGGCGCGTGCGCGGACAGGGCGAGACCGAGCGGGAGCGCCTTGGCTGCGCGCTCCATCACGACCTTGCGCGACTCCTCCACGTGGTCGCGCAAGGACCTGAGCGCCTGCTCGAGATCGCCGTCGAGCACGAGCTCGGCGATCGCGATGTGCTCGGTCACGGTCGCCTCGAGCCGGTCCACCGTCAGGTAGTCGTACATGCGGATCGGTCGGATCCTCCTGTTCACCTGCTCGAGCGCCTCGACCAGCGCGTCGTTGCCGGATGCGCGCAGCAGCGTCGCGTGGAACGCCTCGTCCATCGCGACGAAGCCCGCGTCCGGTGCCGGCGGCGCGACCAGGAACTCCTTCCAGCGGAGGAGCTCGGGTCCGAGGACCGTGGCGTCGTGGACGATCGTGCGGTCCTCGATCGCGCGTTCGACGCCGTGCAGCTCGAGCATGAGCCGAAGCTCGTAGAGGTTGGCGATCGCGTCGAAGCGGGGGATGTGGAGGTAGAGACCGCCGTCGCGGCGCTCGACGAGGCCGTCGGCCTGCAGGCGGGTGAGTGCCTCGCGCACCGGTGTCCGGGAGACTCCGAAGCGTTCGCCGAGCGCCTCCTCGCGCAACCGTTCCATCGGGGACACGGCACCGTCCATGAGCAGGGCGCGCAACCTGCGATAGACGAGCTCGCTCCGTGAGGGACTGGTCCTTCCCGAAGACTCCGCCCCTGCCGTTTCCAGAGACCTGGAATTCATGCGAATCGTGTGCCTTTCATTTCTTGGAGCGTCGTGCAAATCGGCGACGCGCCCGTTCTCGATCGTAGACCAGCGGTCTTTGCGGGGGTCACCCATGAGCCGCGACGTGCGACTCGATGACCCGCGCGAACTGCTCTGCGGCGTCGAGATGGACGGCGTGGCTCGCGCCTGGGACGGTCGTGACCTGCGCGCCGAGCAGCCCTGCCACCGCGGCGACGGAACGGTGCCGGATGCGCGGGGAGAGCTCGCCGACCGTGACGAGCATGGTGTCGAACGGGTGTGGTGGCGCCACCGGCTCGAACGTGCGGAACATTGCCAGGTCCCGCCTGACGGCCTCGGGATCCTCCGGTGCGTCATCGGTATTCCAGCTGCATCCGTAAAGGGCATTTCCAAATCCGGCGACGCCACCTTCCCGCATTCCTGCGGTCGCGTGGTCGAGGAGTCTTGGGGCGAGGCTGCCGGCGGCCGGCTCGTGGGCGACGAAGCCGATCGCGTCCAGGTCCCGTGCCGCAAGCCCCAGGGCGAGGGTCGCGCCGCCGCTCACACCCACGACCATCGAGCCGGCGCACACGGCCTCGAGGTCGTCGAGCTCCTTCTCCCAGCTTCCCGAGCACCGACGTTCCGGAGCGACGACGTCGTACCGGCCGGCGAGACGTGCGGCGACCTGGTCCCAGATCGCCGCGGTCGTCGCCGCTCCGTGGATCAACACGACCCGTCGCATGCGCCCGTCCCGATCAGGGTCCGTCGAACGACGTGCGGGGTGGTCATCGTCCGGTCACCGTCCGAGCGAGGCGATCAGGGCGCTCGACGGCGCGATGGCCCCGAAGACACCACCCTGCATCGTGACCATCTTCAGCGCCGCGAGGTAGTTCCCGTAGTCGGTCGCACCGGTGCAGTCGGTGAGCAGCAGGCACTCGTACCCGCGGTCGTTCGCGTCGCGCATCGTGGTGTGCACGCACACGTCCGTCGTGATCCCGGTCAGGACGATGTGCGTGATGCCGTGGTTGCGTAGGAGGAGGTCGAGGTCGGTCGCGTAGAAGGCTCCCTTGCCCGGCTTGTCGATGATGTGCTCGCCCTCGATCGGCGCGACCTCGTCGACGATCTCCCACCCGGGTTCGCCGCGCGTGAGGATGCGCCCGCAGGGGCCGGGCGAACCGATGCCGGCGCCGATCGCCTCGGATCTCCACCGCTTGTTCGCCGGGAGGTCGGACAGGTCGGGGCGGTGGCCCTCACGGGTGTGGATGATCATGAAGCCTGCGGCGCGACACGCCTCGAGCACGCGTGCGGTCGGCTCGAGCCCGGCGCGGGTGAGGGAGAGGTCGTACCCCATCGCGTCGACGTAGCCACCCGGGCCGCAGAAGTCGACCTGCCAGTCGATGTTGAGGAGAGCGGTGCGGGAGGGGTCGATCGAGCCGTCGTACGGCCAGGAGTATGGCGTGGCCTCGAGGGGCGGGTAGGTGGTTCTCACGTCGACGGTCACGGGGTTCCTTTCGAGGGGGGCGTGGGGTGCGGGGTCAACGGGGCGTGGGGCCCGGGCGGGCGAGTGCCGCGACGACGTCCGCGGATCCACCGACCGCGCCGAAGATGCCGCCCGACATGAGGATCGAGGACACGGCGCTCGCGGTGAGCTCCGGGTCGTACGACGCGACGGCGTCCTCCACGAGGAGGCATTCGTAGCCGCGGTCGTTGGCCGCACGCATGGTCGAGTGCACCCCGACCTCGAACCAGTAGCCGGTCATGAGGATCTGGCTGATCCGCCGGCTGCGGAGGAGGTGGTCGAGCGGGCTGCTGTGGAACCCGCTCCATCCCGCGGAGTCGAGCCGATGGTCGGCCGGCGTCGGGACGACGGTGGTGGGCAGCAGGGTGGTGGGCGGTGCGGTGGTGACCCGGGGCGAGCCCGGGGAGTCGCTGGGGATGCGGCGGGGGAGGTCGGGCGCCGAGGTCAGCACCTCGACGACGAGCCCGCCCGCCGTCCGTACCGCTCGGGACAGCTCGGTGAGGGCAGCCCGCCACCCACCGTCCGGCGGCGCCTCGGGAGCCTGGACGACGACCAGGGCGAGCGAGTCCCGGCGCATCGCGCCGTCCCACGGCCACGCGTACGGGCGTGTACCGGGTACGTGGAGATCTGCCGGGTTCGTCGTCATGGTCATCGTCAGGCTCCCGAGGGGTGGCAGGTCAGCTCTTCGGCAGGGTGCCGACGACGCCCTTGATCAGGCAGGAGAACGCATTCACCTCGGCCGCCGTCGCCACGTGACCCGCGGGGACGAGCACCGATCCGTCCTGGCAGTACAGGGGCCCGGCGAAGATCGAGGCGTCAGGCTTCGAGATGACGGCCTTCTCGGCCTCGATCTTCGCCTTGAGGTCGGCCGAGACGGATGTGCCGAAGGACGCCAGCTCGAGGGGGTTGTCGCCGGTCGCGAACGAGCCGATCCAGTTCGCGTTGTAGGGGCCGCCTGTGAAGGTGCCCTTCTGCACGGCGCCGATGATCTTCTCGTAGATCGGTGCCCAGTTCCACGCCGATCCGGTCAGCCACCCGCTGGGGTCGAGCGACTGGGCGTCGTAGTGGTAGCCGACCACGTACTTCCCGGCGGCCTTGACCGCCTGGATCACGGTCGACTGGCAGTCCTGGTGCTGGCTGAAGACGTCGGCGCCCTGGGCGAGCAGCGCGGTCACGGCCTGCTTCTGCTTGAGCGGGTCGCACCAGTTGGACGTGTTGACGATGTACGTCTCTGCCGCCGGGTTCACCAGCTGCGCGCCGAGCTCGAACGCGTCGATGTTGGCGATCGTCTGCGGGATCGGGAACGCGTAGATGAACCCGAGCTTGTTCGTCTTGGTGGTGCCGCCGGCCGCCATCCCGCCCAGTCCGACCGGGTCGTAGGCCTGGCCCCAGTAGGTGCCGAAGTTCGCGGGGAACGTGTCCTTGTCGAAGCCGCCCTGGTGGAGCACCGTCACCTTCGGGTGTGCGACGGCGAAGTCGTGCGCGTAGGTGAAGTAGCCGTAGCTGGTGGCGAAGATGACTGTCGCGCCCTTGTCCACCATGGCCTGCATCGTCTGGGTCACCGAGTTGTTCTCGGGGACCTGGTCCGCGGTGAGGACCTTGACGCTCGTGCCGAGGTCCTTCTGGACGGCGGCTGCGCCATCCGCCACCGCCTCGTTGTAGCCGGCGTCCTTGGCCGATCCGACCATGATGAAGCCCACGGTCGTCGTCGAGGTCGCCGATGCACCGCCCCCCGCAGCGGCCGTGCCGCTGCACGCCGCTAGCAGCACCGTCGTGGCGAGGGCCACCAGCCCTGCTGCTGTCCGTCTCGTCTTCCGCATGTCTCCTCTTTCCGGTCTTCGGTGGGTGTTGTCTCGGTCAAGCTCAGGAGGTCTCGCTCAGCGCGTCGCGCTGGGACTCGGGTGCGTTGCTCCGTCCGACGGAGCTGACGGCGACGAGGACGACCACCGTCACGCAGTAGGGGAGGGCGTCGAGCAGGTACTGGTTGGTCGCGATCCCGTGGGCCTGCACCACGGAGGAGATCGCCAGCGCGACACCGAACACGTACGAGCCCAGCAGCACCCCGAACGGGTTCCAGCGGGCGAAGATCACGACGGCGACGGCGACGAACCCATAGCCGTTCGTCATGCCGTTCGACCAGTTGCCGACGATGCCGAGGGCGAGCTGTGCACCGCCCAGGCCCGCGATGGCCGAACCGGCGCAGACGGCGAGGAACCGCACCCGCAGCGGCTTGTGCCCTCCGGCGAACACCACGGCAGGTCGCTCGCCGGTGGCGCGGAGCACCAGTCCACCTCTCGTGTAGTGGATGAACCACCAGGTCGCGGGGACGAGCACGTAGCCGAGGTACACGAGCAGGTTCTGGTCGAAGAGCACCGGGCCGACCACCGGGATGCTCGACAGCCCGGGCACCGCGACCGCGCCGAGGAGCGAGACGACCTGGCCGTTGTCGGACGCGCCGAGCACGGAGGTGACGCCCAGGGCGAGGAACCAGACGACGAGCCCGCTCGCGAGCTGGTTCGCGCGACGCAGCACGACGGCGGTCGCGTGCACGGATCCGGTCGCGGCACCGCAGAGCACGGCGACGACCACACCGAGCCAGACGTTGCCGGTGCCGATGCTCGTGGCGATCCCGCCGAGCGCGCCGGCGAGCATCGCGCCCTCGGTCCCCAGGTTGATCACCCCGGCCCGCTCGGAGACCAGCTCGCCGAGAGCGGGGTAGACGAGCGCGATGCTCCCGGGGATGGCGTTGGCGAGGATCTCTCCGGCGATGCTCATGTGAGTGCCTCCTTGGTCCTGCGGCCCACCGTGAGCATCGTGAGGACGATCGCGCCGAGGAGGACGTTGACGATGCTCCCGTCGAGCCCCTCGGAGATCTGCATGCCGTTGCCGCTCAGGGCGATCGCGCTGAAGAGGATCGCGGCCAGCGCGACGCGGATCGGGTCGTTGCGGCCGAGGAAGCAGGCGAGGAAGCCCACGTAGCCGAAGGTTGCGGTGAGGTCCGGTCGGAGCTGGCCCTCGACGCCGATGAGGTTGAGGACGCCGCCGAGCCCGGCGAGCGCTCCCCCGACGGTCATGGCCGACAGGGAGAGCCGGCGGGTCGGGAGCCCGTTGCGCATCGCGGCCATCGGGTTGCCGCCGACCACCCGGAGGGCGAAGCCCCAGCCCGTCCTCCGGATGACGAACCACAGCCCGACCGTGACGACGACGAGGAGGACGACGGCGAGCGTGACGCCGGTGCCGAGCAGCGGCTGGAGCCTGATCGACGCGGCGAGCGGTCTGCTCTGCGGCTGTCCCGAGCCGTTCGGGTCCTTCCACGGCTGGTAGATCAGGAAGAGCATGATGTCGTTCGCGATGAAGTTCATCAGGAGCGTCGTGACGGACTCTGCTGCTCCGAACGCCACCTTGAGCATGCCGCTGATCGCCGCCCACAGGCCCCCCGCCAGAGTCCCGGCCGTGACGGTGAGGAGGACGCCGACGACGCCTGGGACGTGGGCACCGACGGCGATCCCGACGCCCGCCCCCGCGACGGCTCCGATGATGAGCTGTCCCTCGCCGCCGACGTTGACGAGACCCGCGCGGGCGGGGACCGCCACCGCGAGGGCGGCGAATCCGATGGGCACGGCGCGCAGCAACGTCTGGGCGAGGGCGGACGGCTCGAGCAGCGACGACTGGAGCATCGTCGGGATCAACGTGAGGGGATTCGCTCCTCGCCAGGCGGCGAATGCGGCGAAGGCGACCAGGCAGAGGACGTAGGCGCCAGCGACGATCCCGACGCGTGTCCAGGAGACCGCGCGGTGCGCGCTGCGCGCGACGTCCCAGGCACGGGACCGCGTGAGCACCAGTCGTTCGCTCGTCATGCCGCCTCCACCCCCGTCATGAGCTCGCCGATGGTGTTCCGGTCGGCCGTCCCGCCGGGGAGGATCCCGGCCAGACGCCCGACGGCGAGCACGGCCACCCGGTCGCTCAGGGCGAGGAGCTCGTCGAGGTCCTCCGAGATGAGGACGACGGCGGCACCGGCCTCGCTCAGGCGGCGCAGGAGGGTGCGGGTCCGCTCGGTCGTCAGGACGTCGAGCCCGCGCGTCGGGTAGGACGCGACCACCACCCGCGCGTCCGAGGTGAGGGCGAGCGTGAGGAGCGCGCGCTGGATGTTGCCGCCGGAGAGGCGGTCCATGCGTCGGGAGCTCGCGACGACCCGCAGCTCGGCCATGGCGTCGCGTCGGCGCAGGTCGGCGTCGGCGTGGCGCACGTCGAACGCGAACATGCCGGCCGAGTTCCACAGTGCGGTGTGCTCGGCGACCGTCATGCCGGGAACGACGAACTGGCGCACGGGATCGGGGGCGACACCGACGATCCCGGCGCGTCTCATGCGCACCGGGTCGGGCAGCGCCACGGCCTCGCCGTCGACGACCACCTCTCCGTCGGCGATCCCGTCGGCGCCGACGAGCAGGTCGGCGAGCTCGTTCTGGCCGCTCCCGGCCAGGCCGGCGACGCCGAGGATCTCGCCCGGTCGGATCTCGAGGTCCAGGTCGCGCAGGCCCCAGTCGCCATCGGGCCGCCGCACGCTGACGCCGTTGAGGCGCACGAGGGCATGCGCACCCGTGACGGGCGGCGTGACGGCGCGCTGCAGGGTCTCGACCGGTTCGCCGACCATGGCTGTGATGAGCTCGGCGTCGGTCAGCGCGTGGGGGGAGGCGTTCATGAGCACGGTCCTGCCGCCGCGAAGCACGGTCACACGGTCGGCGATCTGCCGGACCTCGCGCAGCTTGTGCGTGATGATGATGACCGCCACGCCCTCCGCGGTGAGGCGACGCACCATGGCGAACAGGCCGGCCACCTCCTGCGGGGTGAGCACGCTCGTCGGCTCGTCGAGGATGAGCAGGCGCAGGCCGCCGAGGAGGACCTTGACGAGCTCGACCCGCTGCCACTCGCCGATCGAGAGGTGCTCGACCTTGCGCAGGGGATGCGTCGCGAGGCCGTAGCGTTCCGAGGTCTCGGCGATGAGCGCGCGCAGCTGTCGCGGGCGGAGCACCCCGGATGTCGACTCGAGATGCAGGGCGATGTTCTCCCAGACGGAGAGCGCGGGGATCAGCCGCATGTCCTGGAAGACCATCCCGATGCCGCTCCGGCGCGCGACGGACGGGGAGTCGAGGTGCTGGACCTTGCCGTCGCGGAGGATCTCGCCCGAGTCGGGCCGGTGGACGCCGTAGAGCGACTTCACGAGGGTGCTCTTGCCGGCTCCGTTCTCGCCGAGGAGGGCATGGACCTCGCCGGGCATGACGGTGAAGGAGATCCCGTCGTTCGCGCGGACGGGGCCGAAGGTCTTGACGAGGTCGCGGACCTCGAGAGCGGGTGTGTCGTGCGGTTCTGCCCTGCTGTCGTTCGGAGCGGACACGTGTCCTCCGTAGGCGATGGCGAGCTCGAGCGGGGTCTGTATACAACGCTGTATACGTTAGGAACGGTGTGTTTCTGGCCGAGACGGCGGAGGTTACGACCGTGTAAATGCTTCGGTGGGCAGGGCGCAGGTGCGCGCGACCGTGTCAAACCGTCCGCGACCACAGGGCCGGCAGCAGGGCGACCGGCGGCGTCGACGCCGTCAGACGGGGAGCGTCACCACGAACCGGCAGCCCGCATCGCGATTGTGGACGGACACCGTGCCGTGGTGCGCCTCGACGAGGCCCTTGACGATCGCGAGCCCGAGACCTGCTCCGACGTCGGCACCCGGGGTCCGGGCCGACCCGCTGCGCCAGGCGACGTCGAAGACGCGCGCGAGGTCGTCCTCGGCGATCCCCCCGCACGCGTCCGTCACGCTGAGCGTGATCTCCCGCTCGGCGGCGGTCGCCTCGACCACCACGGCACCGTCGGCCGGGGTGTGCCGGATCGCGTTCATGACGAGGTTCGAGACGACGCGCGCGAGCGCCCCCGCGTCGCCGCGCACCAGCGAGCGCGGGTCCACGTGCCCGCCGAGGTGCACCTGCTTCGCCCGCGCGATCGGGTCGGCCCCGGCGATCACGTCGCTCACCACGTCGCCGAGGAGCACCGTCTCCATGGAGAGCTGGAGGGTTCCGGCGTGGATCCGTGAGAGCTCGAAGAGGTCGTCGACCATCGTGACCATCCGGTCGATCTCGGTGCGCATCTGGGCCCGGTACCGCTGCGGGTCGACGGCGATCCCGTCCTCGAGCGCCTCGGCCATCGCACGGATGCCCGCCAACGGGGTGCGCAGGTCGTGGGACACCCAGGCGACGAGCTGGCGTCGGGACTCCTCGAGCCGGCGCTCGCGCTCGGCGGCCTCGCGCAGCCGGACGCTGCTCCGCGTGAGCTCGCGGGAGATGTCCGCGAGCTCGCGCGGCGCGTCGTCGGGGCCGACGAACTCGCCGCCGTCACCGAACCGGATGGCTGCGTCGCGCAGGCGTCGGGTCGTGCCGCCCAGCCGTCCGGCGAGCCACAGGGCGAAGCCGACCGACACCAGCCCGGACACCGCGCAGACCGTGATGACGACCGTGAGGTCGTGGTCCGACAGGAACATCGCCCGGGCCGTGCCGACGACGCCGGCCGCGACACCGGTGACTGCGACCACGCCGAGCACGGCGGCGAGCCAGCGGACGGACCGGCGGCGCAGCAGCCAGGCGACGAGGGCACCGACCAGCCCCACCGTGACCGACCAGCCGGCGGCGATCGCGATCACGGCGACGGTGGCGCTGCTCATGAGGCCTCCCACCGGTACCCCACGCCCCAGACGGTCACGAGCCGGGCGGGACGGGTCGGGTCGGTCTCGACCTTCTCGCGCAGGCGGCGGACGTGCACCGTGACGGTGGACTGGTCGCCGAACGACCACCCCCAGACCTCCCGAAGCAGGTCGTCACGCGACCACGCGATCCCGGAGTTCGCGACGAGGAACCGCAGCAGGTCGAACTCCCGGACCGTCAACGCGAGCCGTTCCCCGGCGCGGGTCACCTCATGACGCGCAGCGTCGACCACGAGGTCGCCGTCGGTCAGGACGACGTCCGTCGGCTCGGCGCGCTGACCGGCCCGACGCAGCACCGAGTCGACCCGGAGCACGAGCTCGCGCGGGCTGAACGGCTTGGTCACGTAGTCGTCCGCCCCGAGGCCCAGGCCCATGATCCGGTCGGTCTCCGTCCCGAGCGCCGTCAGCATGATCACCGGCACGTCGCCCGACTCGTGGAGCCGGCGGCACACCTCGAGACCGTCGATGCCGGGCAGCATGAGGTCCAGAACGACGAGGTCGGCCCGTCGCGTCCGCATCGCGGCCAGGGCCGCCTCGCCGTCCGCGACCTCGGCGACCTCGTGGCCGCCGGCGCGCAGGTAGGAGGCGACGACCTCGCGGACCGTGTGGTCGTCGTCGACGACGAGGATGTCTGCCACGTGCCCTCCGTCTCTCGATCTGGCGGGTGTCCCGGCGGTGCTGGGTGCGACGGGTACGACGTGTCCCGTCCGGGGCGGCGCAGGTCACCGATCATCCCGCGGATGCTCGCGCCCTGCCACGGACGGGACCGCAGACCGCGCCGGCGTGGGATGACGACGGCGCGGCCTGCGGTGCTCGTGGCGGTTCAGCTGGCGGCGAGACCCTCCATGCCGGTCGTGCTGAACGCGGGCAGACCGGTCACGGTCTGGGTGCGCGCGAGGGAGCCGTCGCGCGCGACCGCGTAGACGCCGAGGGTCCCGGCGACCGACTCCTGCACGTACAGGAACCGTCCGTCACGCGAGGCCGCGAGGTCGATCGGGCCCGCGCCGGTGGTGGCGGCGACGGGTGCGGTCAGCGCGGCGGCGCCGCGGCTCGGGACGGTCCAGGCCGAGAGCGTCGCCGAGCCGGCGTTCGCGCCGTAGACCGTCCGTCCGACCTGGACGTTCCAGCACAGCGCCGCTCCGCCGTCGCCGGTCGATGAGCCGACCAGCTGCAGCGAGCCGTCCCGGGCGACGGTGTAGGTGCTGGTCGCGCCGGTGCCGGCCTCGGTGACCAGGACACGCCCGGTGCGGTCGACGACGAACGAGAACGGGACCGCGCCCGCCGAGGGCGTCACCCGGGGAGCCGCAGCGGGCCGCCCGTCCGGGCCGACCGGGAACGTGAGCAGCTCGTCGTGCGCCTTGGTCGTGACGATCAGCGTGTGCCCATCGCGGCTGAAGCCGATCTGGGCAGGGGACTGGAGGAAGGCGGGCGGGTTCGTGTTCCCCAGGCCGAGCGACCGGGTGGAGCCCGCGAGGGGGACGAGTGAGCCGTGCCGGACCGTGAAGCCCGAGATGCTGCCGTCACCACCGGCGTTCAGGACGTAGACGAGGTCGCGGTGCACCGTGATGCTGGTCGGGAACTGGCCGCCGGACGCCACCGTGGTCGCGTCGTCCAGCCGTGCGCCGCGCACGCCGAAGGACGTGACCGAGTCGCTCCCGGCGTTGACCGCGAGCAGCAGGTGGTTCGGCTCGTCGAGCACCAGCGAACCCTGGGAGGCGAGCGCGTCCAGCGGGGCACCTACCTGCGTCCCGCCGGCGCCGCCGGTCGGGTAGGTCGCGGAGTAGGTCAGGTTGCCGTCGCCGCCCCGCGAGTAGGCGGCGACCGCGTTGCCGCCTGCGCCGTTGAGCTGGACGAACACGGCTCCACGTGAGTCGTCGTCGCGCTCGTGGGCGGACGCCGCCGCGGCGCCGACGGGGAGCAGGGCGAGCGCCGCGACAGCGCTGGCGAGGGTCACGATCGAATGGCGTCGGAAACGGGCGAGAATGGGTGAACGGTTCATGTCGAGCTCCAGATGGGCATGGCGGAACAGGCCTTGCGGCCAGGGGCGGTTGATTGACGGGCCGTAGCTGCGCGACGGCGTCCGTCATTCTGCGGAGCCGTGTGGTGAAGTGGCTCGGCCCCTCTACCTTGCCTGCCACGAAATGCGTGGAGCAAGGCCACCCGTCTTACGGTTCTGTGACGTCGGGCCGTGCCCTACGCGTGCACGACGCGTGCCCTCCGCGTGCCGGACGCACTCCGGCGGTGGCGGCACGCGCCGCCACCGCCGGAGTGCAGGTCAGTGGTCGAAGTCAGCAGTCGCGATCAGTAGCCGCGCGACGAGTCGGCGGTGACCGACGCCCCCTGGAGCGCCGCGATGTACTCGTCGACGGTGGTCGGCTTGGAGAACATCGGGTAGTCGTACGTGATCGCGTTCTCGTGCTCGGCGATCGACGTGGCACCGACGGCGTCGGTGAGCGTGATGACCTCGAAGCCCTTCTCGTAGGCCGAGCGCATGGTGGATTCCACGCAGCAGTTGGTGAGGAATCCCGCGAGCACCACGGTGGTGATGCCCTTGGAACGCAGGATGAAGTCGAGGTTGGTCGAGCCGAAAGCGTCGAGGCCACGCTTGCCCTCGATCACGATGTCGCCGTCGGTCGGGGCGACGTCCCCGACGATCTCGCAGCCCCAGGACCCCTTGATGAACGACGACGTGTCGACGACGCCCTTGAGGATGCCGTACGGGTGCGAGGTGATCTCGTAGTAGCCCTGCTGGAAGGCGATCGGGCTGTGGATCACGGTGACGCCGGCTGCCCGCGAGGCCTCGAGCGCGCGGCGGGCGTTGGCCAGCATGCCGGTCGCGTCCATGGACGTCTTGACGGCGTCGTGCAGCGAGCCACCCTCCGTCGTGAAGTCGTTCTGGAACTCGATCATGACGAGTGCGGTGGTGTCCGGGTTCATCGCCTGCTCCTTTGCTGGGTGTGATCGGGCTGGATGTGATCGGGCTGGATGTGATCGGTCAGTTCGGCGGAAGGGTCGGGAGGGCCTGCTCGGCGAGGAGCTCGAGCACGTGCCGGTAGGGCGTGCCGGTCGCGCGGGTCATGCCGAGCTCGCAGGTGCGGTTGCAGCTCGCGTGCGCGGCGGAGCCGAGGTCGGCCACCTCGGCCGCCTCGCGCCGGGTCGCCGACGCCGTCAGCTCGGGGTGCAGCATCCCGCGGTCGCCCGCGAACGCGCAGCAGCCCCAGTCGAGCGGCACGGTGACCTCGTCGGCGACGGCCTCGGCGACCGTCACGAGGTCGGCGTCGAGGCCCAGCTGCGTCGAGGAGCACGTCGGGTGGAGCGTGAGCGAGGCGAGCTTCGGGTGCGACCCCAGCGCCGGCAGCACGTGCTCGGCGACGAAGGCGACTGCGTCGATCACCTCGACGTCCAGCTCCGGGTCGCTCTCGATCAGGTGCCGGAACCCCTCGGTGCACGACGACGCGTCGCACACCACGGGCAGCCGTCCGCCGTCGGCCGCGGCCCGGATCGCGTCGAGCACCGTCGACCGCATCACGTCGTGACCTGCCGCGATGCCCTTCGAGGACCACGGTGTCCCGCAGCACAGCGCGTCGATGCCCTCGGGCACGAGCAGGGTGATGCCCGCCGCAGCGCACAGCGCCTCGACGCTCACCTGGACTCCGGGTCCTTCCGCCGGGCCGAACATGACGTTGACGCAGGCCGGCAGGTACACGGCCGTCGGCGCGTCGGTCGGTGCCGGCCGGCGTCGGGACCGGCCGCCGCCGGGCAGCTCGGTGGACCACAGCGGGACGGTGTCCGTGCTGAGGATCGCCCGGGCCGCCTTGTTGACTCCGCGCAGCACCGGTTCGAGGGGGCCTGGCAGTGCGTGCGTCACCGTGAGGGCCGTGCGGGCGACGGTCGTGGTGCCCGACCAGTGCCGAGCGGCCGTCGTCCACGCGGCGGCCGCAGCCCCGGGAACCGTCTCGCGCCGGAGCTTCTTGACGAGCTGGCCGGTGTTGATCTGGACCGGGCACGCCGTGCCGCACATGCCGTCCACCGCGCAGGTCTCGACGCCGGCGTAGGCGTAGGCGTCCGCGAGCACCTCGGCGGTGCGGGTGTCGCCTGACTGCTCGGCGGACCGGATCTCGCGGCGGATCGCGATGCGCTGCCGGGGCGTGAGGGTCAGGTCGCGCGAGGGGCACACCGGCTCGCAGTAGCCGCACTCCACGCACCGGTCGACCTCGGCCTCGACCGTCGGCGCGAGCTTGATGTGTCGCAGGTGCGCCTCGGGGTCGTCGGTGAGGACCACGCCCGGGTTGAGCAGGCCACGCGGGTCGATCAGCCGCTTGACCTCGCGCATGACCTGGTAGAGCTCGTCGCCGTACTGCCGCCGGACGAACGGCGCCATGACGCGGCCGGTGCCGTGCTCGGCCTTGAGCGAGCCGCCGTTCGTCAGGACGAGGTCGACCAGGTCCTCGGTGAACTCGGTGTATCGCCGGAGCTGGTCGGCGGACTCGAAGCGGTCGGTCAGCATGAAGTGGATGTTGCCGTCCTTGGCGTGACCGAAGATCACCGCGTCCTCGTAGCCGTACCGGTCGAACAGCACACCCAGCGCGGCGCACGTGTCCGCCAGCCGCTCCACCGGGACCACGACGTCCTCGAGCAGGGCCGTGGTCCCGCTCCGACGGGCCCCGGCCACCGAGGTGTAGAGGCCCTTGCGGAGCTTCCAGAGCTCGCCGCGGACGATCGCGTCCGTGCTGAGGACCACCGGCTCGGCGAGCGGCAGGGCGTCGAGGGTGGCGCGGGCCGCGCGCGTGAGGCGCTCCAGATCCTCCGAGCCGGTCGCCTGGTACTCGACCAGGAGGGCGGCCTGCCGGTCCACCGTGAGCGCCGTGATCGCGGCGGGTGCGCCGGGGATGGCTTGGCCGACGCGCAGCGACGTCGCGTCCATCAGCTCGAGGGTCGCCGCGCCTGTCGCGACGAGGGCCGGCAGCGCGCGGTTCGCCGCGTACAGGTCGTCGAAGACGAGCAGTGCCGAGGCGGCGTGCGTGCGCAGCGGGACCGTACGGAACGTGGCCGACGCGAGGAACGCGAGCGTGCCCTCGCTGCCGACGAGCAGGTGGGCCAGGATCTCCGGGACCGAGTCGAAGTCCACGAGGGCGTTGATCCCGTAGCCCATCGTGTTCTTCATCGCGAACTGCCGGGTGACGGTGGCGAGAGAGGCCGGGTCGTCGAGGACGCGTCGCCGTAGGGCGAGCAGTCCCGCGTGCAGGGCAGGCTCACGGGTGCGGAGCGTCTCGTCGGCATCTGCCGCGCCGGTGTCGACGACGGTGCCCGACGGCAGCACCGTCACCAGGGACTCCAGGGTGCGGTAGCTGTTCTCGACCGTGCCGCAGGCCATCCCTGAGGAGTTGTTGGCGACGACGCCGCCGATCGTGCACGCCGCCTCGCTGGCCGGGTCAGGGCCGAGCTTGCGGCCGTACCGGGCCAGACGGGCGTTGACGGCGCGCACCGTGACGCCGGGCCCGAGACGGACGCGGGCACCGTCGTCGAGCACCTCGATCCCGGTGAAGTGCCGCCGGACGTCGACCAGCACGCCATCGCTCCCGGCCTGTCCCGAGAGGCTGGTGCCACCGGACCGGAACGTGAGCGGGATCCCGGCGTCGGCGGTGACCTGGAGCAGCCGTGCGACCTCGTGCGCGTCCCGCGGGGCGACGACGGCCGAGGGCAGGAGCAGGACGTGGGAGGCGTCGTGCGAGACGGCGCGGCGCGTCAGCTCGTCGGTGCTGACCTGGGCGGGGTCCGCGACGCAGCCGGCGAGCAGCGCGTCGAGGGCTGCCGGCGTGGGCGCGACCGACGCAGGTGCGACGGCGGTCACGGGCGGGCCGTCGGTCGCCCGGACGCGCCGGGCGCAGTCAACGACGTCGAGGTCATCGTTCTCCTCATCGAGATTCGCTAGATTGTCGGACAAGTAGACGCAAGTGACAAGAGTCCCAGATCGTGGGGTTCTCTCGCACGGTGGCGAAGGAGAACGCGATGGCGCGTGGGATCGTGGTGACGAACCTGGTCGATGCGCTCGTCGAGGACGTCCGTAACCAGGTCGTCTCCGGTGCGCTGGCCCCGGGGACGCCGCTGACCGAGCTCGACGTCGCGACCCGCTACGAGGTCGCTCGGGCCAGTGCGCGCGCCGCCATCGAGCGGCTCACCGCCGAGAAGGTCCTCGTGCGCGGCACCCACAAGACCGCCCGCGTGGTGCACCTCGGGCCGGAGGACGTGCGGGACATCTACCGCGCGCGCACCTACCTGGAGTCGGAGGTGCTGCGCCGCCTGGCCGCGCTCCGCCGCGTCCCCTCGGCCGCGCGCGAGGCGAACGCCGAGGTCGCCGCGCTGTGGGCGCAGGGCTCATACGCCGTGGTCGAGCCGGACATGCGCTTCCACACGAGCCTGATCGACGAGCTCGGCAGTGAGCGGACCAGCGCGATGTACCACTCGCTGGCGTTCGAGGTGAAGCTCTGCATGGCGCAGCTGCAGGGGCGCCAGCAGCTCAGTCCCGAGATCATCGTCGCCGAGCACGACCGGCTGCTCGAGCTGATCGCAGCGGGCGACGCGACCGGGGCCGCGGCGATGCTCGACGAGCACCTGGCACGGGCCCGGGAGCTGCTGGCCGCGAGCCTCGGTGGTGAGGCGGGGCCGGAGGCGTTCGTGCCGTCGTCGGCGTTGCGCAGGGGCACCGACTGACGGCAAGGTTGCTCAGCTCGCCTCGGCGACCTTCTCGCGGACGATCTTGACGGCCTTGCCGACGTTCATGGTCCACCCGACGCCGAACACGCGCGGGTTGACCAGGTGCTCGCCGTCCGGGTTCCACATCCGCTCACGGAACCGGGCGAGCGTGGGCATCCGGAAGTCGTAGGGGACGAACCCGGCGACGACGCCGTGCCAGGTCCGCTCCTCGGGCGGGAGGCGCCTCTCCTTCACGACCGCGGCGACGGCCAGCCCGAACGTGACCAGCCGGACGATCTGCTGGAAGCCCTGCTTCTTGTCGTGCCTGTCGTGCCTGTCGTGCCTGTCGTGCTTCTCGTGGTGGTCGTGGCGCGATCCCATGGTGGCCTCCCTGCCGGTGGTGACGCCTTCATGATCCACCTGATCGAGGCGTGCCGCTCGTGAGATCGGGTGGGATCTCCGACCCGCGCACGGGGCGCCGTGGCCTCAGACTGGTCACGACCACGCACGACGGCAGGGGGCTGTGATGGCGGACGAGACGTCTGACGGGATCGTCGTGCTGCAGGGCGAGGCGAGCCGACGGATTCCCCTGGCAGGTGATGGCCCGTACCGGCGACTCGGTCACCCAGGTGGTCGCGACCACGGACCGGGGGACCGACGTCGAGCTCGCCCTGTCCGCCTTCATGCCGGAGTACGGCTCGACGTTCGCGGCCGCGGTGATGCCGGACGGCGAGTGCCCGTGTGCGCTACGGGTCGAGCGTGACGGCGTGATCCTCGACGTCGGTCCTCTGCCGCCCTGGCCGTGCCCACCGGTCATCGGCGGCTGACCCGCCACGGGTCGTCGGTCGCGGTCCTCGATGCCTCCTCGACACGCGGTCCCTGGCTCGTCCCGCCTGTGTGTCAGATGTGGGACCTTGGTCCTACATCGCGTACCGTGTTGTGCAGTAACGGAGAAATTCGCAGGTAGGGGTGCAGGCGCAGATGCGCAGTGGATCGACCGAGGACGTCACCGGAGAGCTGCTGACGGCCATCCTGGATCTCGCCGGGGATCTCGACACTCGCAGTCTCCTCGAACGGTTCGTCGCCGTGAGCACGTCGTTGACCGGCGCACGCTTCGGAGCGATCAACATCGTGGACGAGCACGGCGCGTCGACCACGTTCGTCCAGAGCGGCGTCGACGAGCGGACGGTCGCCGCGCTCGGGCACCCGCCCCACGCGACCGGTGTGCTCGGGCAGATCCCCGATACGGGCGTGCTGCGGCTCGACGACCTCACCCAGCACCCGGCCTTCGGAGGCCTGCCTGCCGGGCACCCACCGATGGGCTCGTTCCTCGGGGCCGCGGTGCGCGTGCGAGGGGAGCGCTACGGGACGCTGTACCTCTCCCAGAAGCCCGGCGGGTTCGTCGCCGAGGACGAGTCCATCGTCCTCGCCCTGGCCGCCGCGGCGGCCGTCGCGGTCGAGAACGCCGAGCTGTACGCGATCGAGCGTCGGCGCGAGCAGTGGCTGAACGCCGGGCAGCAGATCACGACGATGCTGCTCGAAGGCACCGACGAGGAGGAGGTCCTCGCGCACATCGCGACCACCGCCCGCCAGATCGACGGGGCCGACACCTGCGCCCTGGTGCTGCCCGGGCGGGGGGGCGAGCTGGTCATGGAGATCGTCACCGGTCCCGACCAGGCGCAGCTGCTCGGCCTCGACCTCACCGACGACCCCCGGGTGAGGTCGGCTTTCGAGGACGGCACGGGCCAGATCACCGCGAGCCTCGCCGCGGCGGACGGCGTCCACCCGCTGCTCGCGCAGTACGGTCCGGCGCTGTTCGCCCCGATGCGTGCCTCGGGTCAGGGCGTCGGCGTGCTGGTCCTGCTGCGTCGGCTCGGCGCACCCGCGTTCAGCCCGATCGACCTGACGCTGTCGCGCACGTTCGCCTCGCAGGCCGCGCTGGCGTTCGTCCTGGCCGAGGGGCGACGCGTCCAGGGGCAGACGGTCCTCCACGACGAGCGCACCCGGATCGCCCGCGACCTGCACGATCTCGCGATCCAGCAGCTCTTCGCGGCCGGGCTGCAGCTCGAGGCCGCCCGCGCCGACGCCACGGTCCCGCTGCCCCCGCAGCTCGACGGCGTGCTCGACTCCGTGATCGGGCACGTCGACTCCGGGATCCGGCAGATCCGGGTGATCGTGCGCACCTTGGACGACCCGGGCGCCGCGGTGTCGCTCGTCCAGCGCGTCCGGGCCGAGCTCGAGCTCGCGCAGAGCGCTCTCGGCTTCCCGCCCTCGTTGAGCATCACGCTCGACGGCGAGCCGATCGACGTCGACGGCGCGGACCGGGATCCGGAACGGGCGATCGACGAGCTCGTCGCACCGGGCCGGGCGAACAACGTCGTGGCCGTCGTCCGCGAGGGACTGTCCAACGTCGCGCGGCACGCCCGGTCGGGTTCGGTGTCGGTCCGCGTCGCGGTGACGTCACCGCCGCCGCACGGCGCGATCACGGTCGAGGTCGAGGACGACGGCGTCGGCGTCCCCCCGGCGCCGTCGCGTGCGTCCGGGACACGCAACCTCCAGGCCCGGGCGCTCCAGAGCGGCGGGACGTTCGTGATCCTCCGGCCGCCTTCCGGTCGCGGGGCGCTGCTCCGCTGGACCGCGCCGCTGGACTGACGCCGGTAGCGCCACGGCTCGGACGGCTCGGGGTCCGGGAGACCCTCTCGACCTTCGCGCCCGCGTCGGTCGGACGGATCACGTCGTCGGCGTCGTCCAGAGCGGCGCCAACGATCGCTCCGGTTGTCGGATGGTCGCCGTACCGTGTCGGGGTACGGCACTCCGACACGGGCGGGACGGACCATGACCACACTCGAGAACCGACCGAACACGGCGCTGATCGTCATCGACGTGCAGAACGGCGTGGTCGAGTCCGCGCACGAGCGCGACGCGGTCGTCGCGAATGTCGCGGCCCTGGTCGCCAGGGCGCGTGCGGAGGCGGTCCCCGTCATCTGGGTCCAGCACTCGGACGAGGACCTCGTGCGGCAGAGCGCCGACTGGCGGATCGTGCCCGAGCTCGCCCCCGCCGACGCCGAGCCCCTCGTCGAGAAGCACTACGGCGACTCCTTCGAGGCGACGTCGCTGGACGACGTGCTGTCCGGGCTCGGGGTCGGGCGGCTCGTGGTCGTCGGCGCGCAGACCGACGCGTGCATCCGCTCGACCCTTCACGGTGCGTTCGTCCGGGGGTACGACGCGACTCTCGTGAGCGACGCCCACACCACGGAGGACCAGACGGCGTGGGGTGCGCCGCCACCGGCGCAGGTCATCGCGCACACGAACATGTACTGGACGAACCAGTCCGCGCCGGGACGGACCGCCGGCACGGTCACGACGGCCGACGTCGACTTCCGGCACGCGGGCTGACTCGACGCGAGGAGCGCACGGGACCTCCCGAACCGGTGCACCGTCCCGTATCCTGGCGTCACCGCACAGGACCCCGACGCCAGGCCGGTCAGGGGATACGCAGCTCCGAGATGATGCCCAGGCGCCAGGTCGGCCGGGCTGGGAGAGTCATGGGTACCCACCGGGCCGTACGGATCGACCGTCAGCGCGTTCGTGATCTGACCACGCGCGAGGCCGCACGCCTCGACGCACGCACGCAAGGGTCGCGCGCGATGTACGCACGGGCGAGCGAGCACCTCGCCGGCGGCGTGGCCTCGTCCTATCAGCTGCGCGACCCGTGGCCGATCTACCTCGAGCGCGGAGACGGCCCCGTGGTGTGGGACGTCGACGGCAACCGGATGTGGGACTTCCACAACGGATTCGGCTCGATGGTCCAAGGCCACGCGCACCCGGCCATCGGCCGCGCCATCGCCGAGCGCTACCCGCTGGGCACGCACTTCGCCGCGCCGACCGAGGACGCGATCGTCGTCGGCGACGAGCTCGCGCGGCGATGGGGTCTGTCGAAGTGGCGGTACACGAACTCCGGTTCCGAGTCGACGATGGACGCCATCCGGATCGCCCGCGCCTACACGGGTCGCGACACCGTGATGAAGATCTTCGGGTCCTACCACGGTCACCACGACACGGTCATGGTGTCGATCGGCGTCGCGTACGACAAGATCGGCGACCGCGAGAACCTCGCCTCGCTCGCCTACGGTGCGGGCATCCCGGACGCGACGGTCCAGATGACGGTGCCGGTGCCGTTCAACGACGCCGGTGCGATGGAGCGCCGGATCGTGCGGCTCACCGCCGAGGGCCGCAAGCCGGCGTGCGTGATCATGGAGCCGGCGATGATGAACCTCGGCGTCGTGCTCCCCGAGCCCGGCTACCTCGAGGCGGTCCGTGAGATCACCGCGCGTCACGGCATCGTGCTGATCTTCGACGAGGTCAAGACCGGCCTGACCATCGCCGCCGGTGGTGCGACCGAGCGGTACGGGGTCCGTCCGGACCTCGTCACCCTGGCGAAGGCACTCGGCGGGGGACTGCCGACCGGCGCGATCGGCGGCACCGACGAGGTCATGTCCGTGGTCGAGGACGGCTCGGTCTACCAGGTGGGCACCTACAACGGGAATCCGCTCGGGATGGCCGCCGCGCGCGCGAACCTCACCGAGGTGCTCACCCCCGCGGCCTACGCGCACCTGGACCACCTGAACTCGCGCATCCTCGCGGGCTGCACCGAGGTGGTCGAGCGCTACGGACTGCCCGGCTACGCCGTCGGCGTCGGGTCGAAGGGCTGCGTGACGTTCTCACCCGTGCCGATCGTCGACTACGAGTCGTTCAAGCAGAACCAGGACGAGGAGCTCTCGACGCTCGCCTGGCTGTTCAACCTCAACCGCGGCATCTTCATGACGCCCGGGCGTGAGGAGGAGTGGACGCTCTCGGTGACCCACACCGACGATGCCGTCGACGCCTACGTCGCCTGCTTCGACGAGTTCGCGCACGACCTCACCGCCGGCTGAGCCGTGGACCGGCGGACCTTGGCGCGGTCCGCCGGTCCCTGCCGGTGGCCGTCACCCGCCGAGCAGGCCTCCGAGGCCTCCGCCGCTGCTGCCGGAGGAGCGGGTGCCGCCCTGGACGACCGTCTCGCTCGGCTGGACGAGCACGTAACCCTGACCGCCGAACGCCATCTGGAAGGTCTCGCCCGTCCCTCCGCGGAGCATCGACGTGAGGCCGCCGGTGTCGACGCGGAGGTCCATGCTCACGCCTGCCGTCCACAGGACGACGGCCTGGGAGTCGGCGAAGGTCGGCGCGCTCGCGACGTCGAGCGCGACCGGTTCGCCCTCGGTGGTCACGGCCACGTAGCCCGTGCCGCGGAGCGCGACGTTGTACAGACCGCCGGTCATGGCGGCGCCGCGCGCCTGGACACGGTGGATGTCCCAGTCGATCGACGACGAGAACGCGAGGACGTTGTTGCCGTTGACCGAGAGCGCGTCGTTCTCGAGGTACATGATCTGGATGTCGGCGGCACGGTCGGCGACGAAGAGGTCGCCCTGACCCGTGCACTGCATCATGTCGACGCCCTCACCGGTGACCTTCGACTTGAGCATCTTCCCGAGGCCGCCCGCGCCCTTGTTCTCGAAGTGGATGTCGCCCTGGTAGGCGACCATCGAGCCGGTCTTGGCCCAGACCGGGCCGTACTGCATCAGGATCTTCAGGAGCTTCTTGTTCTGCAGCGAGAACGGGTCCTGCGACGCGTTCTCCATGAACTCCTG
>JAJYCD010000130.1 GCA_021778635.1 Actinomycetes bacterium | reverse complement strand
TCACCTGGCCGGACCGCAGCGCCTGCCGGAGAGGTCCCGTGACGTGCTCCTGCCCGATCACCTCGGCGAAGTTCTCCGGGCGATAGCGGCGGTACAGCGCAGTGGTCACCCCCGAACTCTAGAGGCCATGTCCGACGTCGTCCTCCGCCGTCGGACCGGCCCGCGCACCCGCCCGCCGCACCGCTATCCGATGGCCAGCACGACGGCGAGGACCCCCACGAGCCCGAACCCGCCGACCCCGAGGACGCGCCGCAGGCGATCGTCCGACCGCGTGCGCACCCGGGCGCCGAGCAGTCCTCCCGCGATCGCGAGGACCGACTGCCACGCCAGCGAGGCGACCGCCACGCCGACGACGAACGCCCCACGGTCGGCCGGCGCCGACCACCGCTGCGCGAGCCCAGCCGCGAGCACCGCGAACGCGGCAGCGGTCAGCGGGTTGATCGCGGTCAGGGCGACGAAGCGCCCGTAGACACGAACCGGGTGGGAAGCGACGCGCGGCCCGGCGACCCGGGCGTCGACGCTCGTCGACCGGGGGGCGCGCAGGGCGCCGAGCAGCCCGCGCAGCGCGATCACTCCGAGCACGGCCGCCCCGACGACCCTCACCGCGGTCTCGCGCCCGGCGAGCGCGGCCGACACCCACGTCCCGGCGGCCACCGCCGCCGTCGCGTAGACGGCGTCGACCGAGGCGATCCCGGCCGCTCCCGCGAGGGCGGTGCGTGTCCCGCGCGACACACCCTCGTGGAGGAGGAGCACGCCGATCGCCCCGAGCGGCATCGCGACCGCCAGACCCGCGACCAGGCCGGTGGCCAGCGGAGGGACGAGGTCGGCGAGCGGGGCAGCCGGCGTGCCCACCACGGTCAGGTCCATCCGGCGATCATGGCGCGGAGCCGGTGAGGAGTCCCGCGCGCGCTGCGATAGTCGCAGTCTGCGCCGCGACGATCTCCGCCGCCGGTGCGATGATCTCGGGATGGACGCGACCGACCGCGAGATCCTCCGCGAGCTGACCATCGACGCGCGGCTGCCGTTCCGCGAGCTGGGACGACGCGTCGGGCTGTCCGCCAATGCGGCCGCGGCACGGGTGCGCCGTCTCCAGGCCGACGGTCGGATCCTCGGCTTCACGATCCGCGTCCCGGCGTCGGCCGACGGCCCCTCGAACCCGGAACGCCCCGGCCTCGAGGTGTTCATCGACCTGCGCCTGCGCCCCGACGTGACGTTCGAGGCCTTCGCGGCGTCGCGGGCATCCGGCGCGTTCCCGGAGATCCTCGACGCGGTGCACCTGACCGGCAGCTACGACTACCTGGTGCACGCCGTCGTACCGGATGCGGTGACCCTCGACCGACTCGTCCGCCGCCTCAAGGCCGACGCGGGAGTCGCCCAGACCGTGACCCGGCTCGCCATGCGCACCCCGCCCCCGACGTCCTGACGACCTCCGCGTCGCGGTCCGGCCTGCTGCCCGCGCTACCGAACGACGCGCTACCGAACGACGCGCCACCGAACGCGAGGACCCCTCGCACACCCGCCAGAGCTCGCCTGCCCTTGCTGCCTTCCGGCCCTGGGGGGGTTCAGCGAGATGACGCCGCACGAGGGGTCGTATCCCAGCGTAACGCAGCGAGGACGTCCGCCGAAGTCCGGGACGGCCCATGGCGAACTCCCAGGAAGCCGTCAGGATCGCCCCAGTCAGATGCGGGACCTTGTACTCATGGCCACGACGACACTTCCGCGCGCTACCCGGGTTGGCGGTACCCGACCTGTCCGGCTGCGCGCCCCGCGGCGCCAGCTCTGGTGGACCGACGCCGTCGGCGTGGTCGTCTGGGCCAGCATCCTCGTGGTGGTCGCCCTGTGGGTGTCCCACAACGGGGTGCAGAACCTCACGGCCAGCGGCTCGTCGTTCTTCCTCACCACCGGACGGCTGAGCGGGCTCATCAGCTCCGACCTGCTGCTCCTGCAGGTCCTCGCGATGGCGCGCATCCCGTGGGTCGAGCGGGCGCTGGGCCAGGACAAGATCACCCGCTGGCACCGGCTCATCGGCTTCACGTCGGTGAACCTGCTGCTCGTGCACGTCGTGCTCATCACGATCGGGTACGCGATGCTCGGTCAGGTCGGGATTCTCCACGAGGCGATCTCGCTGATCTTCACCGCACCCGGGATGCTGATCGCGACCGCCGGAACCGGGCTCTTCGTGCTGATCATGTTCACGTCGATCCGGGCCGCCCGGCGCAAGCTCCGCTACGAGTCGTGGCACCTGCTGCACCTGTACGCGTACCTCGGCGCGGGCCTGGCCCTGCCGCACCAGCTCTGGACCGGCACCGACTTCCTCTCGTCGCCCCTCGCGACCGCCTACTGGTGGGGTCTGTACGGGGTCGCGCTCGTGAGCGTGCTGGTCTTCCGGGTCGCACTCCCCCTCGCCCGCTCGACGCGGCACGGGCTGCGCGTCACCCACGTCGTGCCCGAGTCCCCCGGCGTCGTGTCGGTGCACATGGCCGGCCCGCAGCTCTCGAAGCTCCAGGCGGCGCCCGGGCAGTTCTTCGTCTGGCGGTTCCTCACCGGGCCCGGCTGGACGCGAGGGCACCCGCTGTCGCTGTCGGCCGCCCCGACCTCGCACGGTCTACGCGTGACGGTCGGCGTCCGCGGGGACGACGGCCACCGGATCCGGAACCTCGCGCCCGGCACGAAGGTCATGGTCGAGGGCCCGTACGGCCGTCTCACCCCGGACATGCGGTCCCGCAAGGCTCTGGTCGCCGTCGGCAGTGGTCTGGGCATCGCACCGCTGATCGCCCTCCTGCAGGACGCCGCCGCGCACAGCAAGACCCTCGACCGTCAGATGACCTTGGTGCGCCGCGTCAGCGGACCCGAGGACAAGCCCCTGCAGAAGGACATCGACGCCCTCGTGGACGCCGGGTACCTGCGGGTGCTCGATCTGGTCGGGCCACGCAGCAAGGCCGGGACAGGGTGGCTCCCCTCCCACCTCGGGCACGTCCCCGGTCGCAAGGCCGTCAAGCTCCTCGTCCCCGACATCGCCGACTGCGACGTCTACGTCTGCGGCGCTGCGCCCTGGGTGGAGGCCGTCTCGGCGGACCTGCGCTCGGCCGGAGTGCCCGACGACGCCCTGCACATCGAACAGTTCTCCTGGTAGGAACGGAACCCTCATGCGCCGCATCGTCGTCGTCTTCAGCAGCACCATCACCGCGCTCGTCCTGCTCATGGCCTGGCCCACGAGCACCAACCGCGGCGGCACGAGCCTCGCGTCCCTCGCCGGGAGCGCGGGGTCGGGGACCGGCACCACGTCCGGAGCCGCCACCCCGGCCGCCACCGCGCCACCGGCCGCGGGCACGTCGGGCACCACCACGACGACCACGACGACGACGAAGAAGGGCAAGGACGGCACGTTCACCGGGCAGTCCGCCGACACGCCCTACGGACCGGTGCAGGTGAAGATCACCGTCACCGGCGGCAAGTTCTCGGACGTCAACGCGACCCGCCTCCCGCACGGCAACAGCTACGACGAGCAGGTCGACCAGTACGCGGTCCCGATGCTCGCGAAGGAGGCCGTCTCCGCGCAGTCCGCCAAGATCCAGATGGTCAGCGGCGCGACGTACACGAGCACCGGGTACCTCCAGTCGCTGCAGAGCGCGCTCGACCAGGCGGGGCTGTGAGCACCGAGACGCCGGCGGCGATCGCCGACGCCGTCGCGACCCTGCGTGAGGAGGCCGCTGCCGGCACCCGCAAGGTGTGGGTCGAGCAGATCATGGGCATGCCGATCAGCATCCACGCGCGCGGCGAGGAGTCCCGCGGTCACGCCGCCGAGCAGGCCGTCGCCCGCACGTTCGCCGACCTGCGCGCCGCCGACGCGATGTTCTCGACCTACCGCGAGGACTCGCAGATCAGCCGGATCCAGCGCGGCGAGCTGACGATCGCCGAGAGCGACCCCGCGGTACGCGAGGTGCACCGGCTGTGCGAGTCGGCGCGGCTGCGCACCGGCGGGTACGTCGACGCGTGGAACTCGATCCCCGGACGACCGGGGGTGTTCGACCCGACGGTCCTGGTCAAGACGTGGGCGGTCTCGCGCGCGGCGCGCCACTTCAGCGCCGTCCCGACTCTCGCGATCGCGATCGGCGCCGGTGGGGACATCCTCCTGACGCCCGGGGACGAGCCCGAGCCGTGGACGATCGGCATCCAGGACCCGACCGACCGGATGCGCACCATCGCGACGTTCCCGATCCGCGAGGGCGGGACCGCGACGTCGGGCCTGGCCGCCCGCGGTGCGCACATCGTCGACCCGCACACCGGTGAGGCCGCCGTCGAGGTGCTCTCCGCGACGGTGATCGGGCCGTCGCTCATGTGGGCCGACGTGTGGGCGACGGCGGCCGTGGCCCGGGGGCGGTCGGCGATCGAGTGGGTCGAGACGCTGTTCGGGACGAGCGGCCTGCTGGTGATGGCCGACGGGACCGTGCACCGCTGGCAGAACGAGGTGTGAGACGGGCCGACCCGAACTTACCCCTGGACGGTCGCGCCGACGTGTGACGCCTGCCCCGACGGATCGGCTCCCACCACCGTCGGGGCGGACGTGACACCTCCGTCGCCACGCGCCTATCGTCACCGGTGCGGCCGGTGGGCTCCCTGCCTGTCGCAGACCCGGCCCGCACAGCTGCACGACGCGACCCCGACCGGCTCGACCGGACCCGCAAGGACGGCCGCGCCACGACCCACGACCTCGACACGAGGTCGCCGCGCGACGGTGCGCGGCGACCGGTACAGGAACCAGGCGCCACATGCCCCGCATCGTTCTCACCAGCATCTTCGTCGACGACCAGGACAAGGCGCTGCGGTTCTACACCGACGTCCTCGGCTTCGTGAAGAAGACCGAGGTCGCCATGGGCGAGCACCGGTGGCTGACGGTCGCGGCACCCGGCGACGAGAACGGGCCCGAGCTCGTCCTCGAGCCTGACGACCACCCGGCCGTCGGACCGTTCAAGCGTGCGCTCGTCGCCGACGGCATCCCGTTCACGTCCTTCGCGGTGGCCGACGTCCGTGCCGAGCACGCGCGGCTGGTCGAGCTCGGCGTGCGATTCACGCAGGAACCGCTGGCCATCGGGCCGCTCACGACGGCCGTGCTCGACGACACCTGCGGGAACCTGGTGCAGCTCGCGTCGCAGGTCTGAGGCGGTCGGGCCCCTGTACCAGGACTCTTCGCGGATCTAGTAACCTCTGTGGGCCGGGAGGATTCGCCTAGTGGCCTATGGCGCACGCTTGGAAAGCGTGTTGGGTGAAAGCCCTCGGGGGTTCGAATCCCCCATCCTCCGCTGGTGAAGGGCCCGTGACCTGCGAAAGCGTGGGTTGCGGGCCCTTCGTCGTTCGTCGGGGCGGGTCTGCTGGCGGGACGTGGTAGCAGTTGTGGCAGCACCCGGTCGTGCCCCAGGTCAGGCACCTCCCGCGCGGAGCGGGTGCCCGGCGCGTGTGGGCGCGGGGTCCGGAGTTAGGCGCACTCGATCCTTAACCGCTGACCATCCGCTCGTATGAGGCGTGCGATTCCACCCAGGCACCCACCGTCTCGCCGGGGTGCCCCACGAGCGCGCCGCGGCGTCAGAGCCGCCCAACGCGCGGACCGCCGGATACCTTCCCGAGGTCCGAGTGCTGCGTACGGCCGCCATGGGCGCGGCTGACCGCTAGAGGTGCCTCCGCGCTTCGCTCGCGAACCTCCGCACACCCGATCGCCCCAACTGTGCCAGGAGCGCGTCGAGGCTCATCCCGGGATGCGAGTACGACCCGACCTGTTCCTGAAGCGCTCGTAATGTCGCGCCCGGGTACAAGTCGAGCTGGTCGAGCAGGAAGTCGTCCGGGTGAGTGACGGTGATGTCGTACGGCTCCGTGCTCGGCGGGAGGAAGTCGACCATGTTGAAAGTCACCAAGACCTCGGCGTTGGACCGAACCGCGGCCGCGAGGACGTGGCGGTCCTTCGGATGACAGGTCATCGAACCGATCAGCGGCTCGTACCCTTCGACCATCGCCTCCGGGAAGGCCCGGGCCATGTGCGCTACCCGCCGGGCCGCCCGGTCGGCGTCGATGCCACGCTTGACGAGGTTGCGCTCCAACTCGTCGAGGATGCCCGCGGACCACAACGGCCGAAAGGTCGCGGCCTCGGCGAGGCGAAGGACCGTGTCGCACAGATATGCACCGAACAGGACGTTGGTGTCCAGCAGGACGGGGAAGGCCATGCCTCAGGCCGTACGAGGCGGCGCCGTCGGATCCAGGTCGTACAGACCCGCGTCCTCGCCCTCGCGGACCATCTCTTCCAGAACAAGGCGACGCGCGGCCCGCGCGTGGTCCAGGTAGTCGAGCAGGTGAGCGAGCATGACCCTTCGGTGTCGGCCACGCATCTCGTAGGGGATCGCACCGTCGACCAGCAACCGCACGAGTGTGGGACGCGAGATGCCGAGGAAGTCGGCGGCCTCCTGGGTGGTGAGCATCGCGTTGTGCGGGGCGATCGTCACCCCTTGGCCCGTGGCCATCGCCGTGACCACCTGACGCAGCGCCTCGAACACCGGCCGAGGCAGCTCGACCCGCCGCCCGTCGGCGTCCACGAGCGCCGGTGACGCACTGGGCACGGCCACACCTCGCGCACCGAGTGCGGCGACGAGGTCGACGATCTCGGCCAGGTCGGACGACTCGGCGAGGTATGTGCTGGCGCCTGCGCCCGCAGACTGAGAGACCACGACGACACCTCCTATTCGAAAAAAGTGTAAGGCCGAGCGCCGACACGCGGAAGGGTCTTCCGCTGGCGCCACGCAGTCGAGCGGTCACCCCCCAACAGCTCCCTCATCCGGCGGCTGGCCTCGTCGACGAGCTCGGGCACGACGTGCTGGTAGCGGGCCGTCATCATCGGCGACGTCCAGCCGAGCATCTCCATCGCCACCCGTTGGTCCCTTCCTTGCACCAACAGCAGCGTCGCGGCCGCATGACGGGCGTCGTGGAGCCGGGTGGGGCGGACGCCAGCGCGCTCGAGGAAGTGGACCCGGTGCACGGAGTGGTTGCGCGGGTCGATCGGGCGGCCGGTGACGGTGGTGAACTGCCTCGTCTTCGGCTCGGCGAGCACCAGG
>JAJYCD010000129.1 GCA_021778635.1 Actinomycetes bacterium | reverse complement strand
CGACGTCACGGTCGTCGCGAACCAGCCTCCGACGGCGGCGTTCACGTCGGCGGTGACGAACCTGGGGGTGGCGCTGGACGGCAGCGGGTCGTCGGACCCGGACGGCACGGTGGCGTCGTACGCGTGGACGTTCGGTGACGGTGCGTCGGGCACGGGTGCGACCGCGTCGCACACCTACGCGGCGGCCGGCACGTACACGGTGACGCTGACGGTCACGGACAACCAGGGCGCGACGGGTACGGTCAGCCACGACGTCACGGTCACCGCACCGGTCGGACCCGTCACGATCGCTGCCGACGCGTTCACGCGCTCCGTGACCGCTGGGTGGGGCTCGGCGGACACCGGAGGTACCTGGACGACGACCGGGACGGCGTCGGGCTTCTCCGTCGCGGGCGGCGCCGGAGTCATGACCGTGACCCGGGCGGGCTCCGGCCTGGCAGCCTTCCTCGACGGGGTCTCGTCCGACGAGACGGACGTCACCGTCACGATGTCCTCCGCGACGATCGCCAACGGTGGCGGCCAGTACGTCTCGCTCGTCGGGCGTCACACCTCGACCGGCGACGACTACCGCGCGAAGGTGAAGGTCGCAGCGAACGGCTCGGTGATGCTCTACCTGACGCGCGTGTCGGCCGGCGCCGAGACCACTCTGGTCTCGGGGACGGTGCCGGGGCTCACCTACCTCGCGGGAAGCGGGCTCCACGTCAGGCTCCAGCTGACGGGCACGTCCCCGACGACGGTCCGGGCACGCGTCTGGCTCGACGGGACGACGGAACCGACGACATGGCAGCTCACGACGACCGACAGCACGGTCGCGCTCCAAGGTCCGGGGACCGTGGGTATCGTGACCTACATCTCTGGCAGCTCCACGAACCTCCCGGTCGTGTTCGGCTTCGACGACTTCCTGGCGACGAAGGGTGTGACTGGTTGATGAGCAGACGTCGCCGGGGGGGCGATCGAGGAACGACAGTCCTCGTCGCTCACCCGGGGGCGGAGCTCTACGGCTCGGACCGGGTCTTCCTCGAAAGCGTCTCTGCGTACGTGGGTGCCGGCTGGCGTGTGGTCGCGGCGCTGCCGGAGCGGGGACCGCTCGTCCGTGAGCTCGAGGCGCGCGGCGCTCGAGTCGTGATCGTCCCGACCCCGGTGCTCAGGAAGAGCGCTCTCCGACCGCTCGGCCTGGTCCGCCTGGGCCTCGACGGGTGTCGCGGCGTGTGGCACGGAACGCGGCTGATCCGGGCCGTCCGCCCGACTCTCGTGTACGTCAGCACCGTGACGATCCCGCTCTGGAGCGTGCTCGGACGGCTGCTCCGGTGCCAGGTTCTCGTCCATGTGCACGAGGCCGAGGGCTCGGCCCGGACGCTCGTGCGCAAGCTCCTCGCTGCACCGCTCCTCGCAGCCGACCGCATCCTCGTCAACAGCGAGTTCAGCCTGTCGGTCCTCACCCGTGCCGTGCCGGCTCTCGGAGACAGGTCGACGGTGCTCTACAACGGTGTCGTCGGACCTGACGAGCACGTGCCACCGCGAGGATCGGTCGACGGACCGCTCGGGCTGCTCTACGTCGGACGGCTGTCGCCTCGGAAGGGTGTGGATCTCGCCGTCGCCGCCGCAGGCCTGCTCGTCGCCGAGGGCTGTGCCGTGACCCTGGACGTCGTCGGTGCCGTCTTCCCCGGATACGAGTGGTACGAGGCCGAGCTGCGCGAGGCGGCGCGTCGGGCGGGAGTGGCCGACGTCGTCCGCTTCCACGGGTTCCGGACCGACGTCTGGCGGTTCTTGGCGGAGTGCGACGTCGCACTCGTGCCGTCGCGGGTGGACGAGCCGTTCGGCAACACCGCGGTTGAGGCGGTTCTGGCGGCCCGCCCCCTCGTGGTCAGCGCGACGAGCGGTCTTCGCGAGGCGGCCGCGGGGTACGGCTGCGTGCGTTTCGTGACTCCTGGCGACGCACGGGGGCTCGCCGACGCGGTGCACGGGATCCGGGAGGCGTGGTCGAGCGTGAGTGCTCAGGCGATCGAGGATGCCGCGCTCGCGGACGAGCGGCATTCCCCGGCGCGCTACCGGAGCAGGTTCCTCGAGATCGTCGCAGCGATGCAGGGTGCCTCGCGTGAGTGACGAGGAGAACGCGGTTCCGACCCGTAGCCGGGGTGCTGCGCCCCCGCGCCAGGGGACCGCCGCCTCGGCGATCCGATGGAACTCGTTCGCGGTTGCTGGACGCCAGCTGTTCCAGTTCGTCACGAGCGTGGTGCTCGCCCGCGTTCTCGGACCGGACAGCTACGGCGTCATCGGTGCTGCGACGATCTACATCACGCTGACAGCCCTGCTCATGGACCAGGGCCTTGCGTCGGCGCTCATCCAGCGACCGACCCTCTCGCGCTCGGCCCCCGGAGCCGCAGCGTCGCTGAACATCGCGTCAGGGGTGGTGCTGGCAGGTGCGACCTGGTTGACCGCTCCGTGGGTGGCCGCATTCTTCTCGGTGCCGCGACTCACACCGATCCTGCATCTCCTGGGCGCCGGGCTGATCGTGAAGTCTCTGGCGATCGCTCCACGTGCGATGCAGTCGCGACATCTCACGTTCCGCGCCATCGGTGTCGCCGACGTGACCGGTGCGGCGGTCGGATCGGTGCTGGGTATCGCGGCCGCCCTCGCGGGAGCCGGCCCCATGTCGGTGGTCTTCCAGGTCATCGGGGCCGACGTGGTGATCGCGACGGTGCTCCTGCGCTCGGCTCGCGGGCCCGTGCCGAACCTGCGGCTCGGGGAGCTGCGGGTGCTCGTCCCGTACGGCAGCAGGGTGATGGCCACGAACGCGATCGCCTACTTCTCCCGGAACATCGACAACATCCTCGTGGGTCGGGTGCTGGGCGTCGTTGCGCTGTCGTACTACGCGATGGCGTACCGGGTGCTCGTGATTCCCGTCCAGATGATCGGTCAGACCGTCTCGCGGGTCATGTTCCCGGTGTTCTCTCGGCAGGCAGCCCGACGGGGGCTTCTCGGTGACAGCCTGCTTCAGGCGATGGAGCTGCTCGCGATCGTGACGATCCCGTCGATGACACTCCTTGCTGTCGCGTCTCACGAGGTCATCCGGATCGTGCTCGGGGTCGCGTGGCTGCCGGCCGCACCTCTGCTCAGCGTGCTCGCGGTCGCCGGCGCGCGTGAGACGGTCATGTACGTGTCGGGCCCTCTCATCAAGGCCAGCGGCCGGGTGCGCCTCCTCGTGCGCTACGAGCTGCTGGCGACGACGGTGCAGGTCGGAGGCATCGTGATCGGGCTCCACTTCGGGGTGTTCGGCGTCGCGCTCGGCTACACGCTGGCAGGATTCGCGCTCACGCCGGTTCTCCTGGCGATCCAGCGCACCATCACGGGAGTGACGACCCGTGACCAGCTCGGGGTCGCGTGGCCCTCGATCCATGCGGCACTCTGGGCGGCGGCCGCCTACCTCGTGATCGCCCGGCTCGGCCTTCCCTCGTTGGCGACCGCCACCGTCGGGACGGCGATCTTCGTGGTCGTGGCGCTCGGCGTGCTCAGGTTCGTGCACCGCGCAGCCGCGGCGCGTGCGTGGCGGCGGCTCACGGAGCTGGTGCGGCGGCGCGGTGCGGTGGTCTCCCACGGCGGCACCGTCTCGGAAGTGGCGTGACCGACGCGCGAGAGAGACCGCTCGTCGGAATGACGATCGTTCCGATCGACCTGTGAGGAGATACGAGATGACGGCGTCCCGACCCGGCGACGAGAGCATCGTGATCGCGGTGCTCACCTACCGGCGCCCGGACGACCTCAGCGCGCTGCTGCCAGACCTGGTCGAGCAGGCGTCGGCACTCGGAGGCGACGTCGAGATCCTCGTCGTCGACAACGATCCGTCGGGGAGTGGTCGGACGACCGTCGACGGGATCGGCGACCCCGTGATCCGGTACGTGCACGAGCCACGTCCAGGCATCTCCGCCGCGCGCAACCGCGCGCTCGCGGAGTCCGTCGATCGTCGGCTCCTCCTCTTCATCGACGACGACGAGCGACCGTCCGCGACGTGGCTCGCGACGATGGTCGGGCTCTATCAGCGCGACCGGCCGGCGGCCGTCGTCGGGCCGGTCATCTCGGAGTACGCAGCCGAGCCGGAACGGTGGATCACCGCCGGAAGGTTCTTCGACCGTCGACGCATGCCGACGGGGACTCCGGTCGAGGCGGCCGCGACCAACAACCTGCTGCTGGATCTGGAGGTCGTCAGGCGCGAGGGATTGGAGTTCGACGAGAAGTTCGGCCTGTCGGGCGGATCCGACACGCTCTTCACCCGTCGGCTCGTCGCGGCGGGGGAGCGCATGCTCTGGTGCGACGAGGCGCCGGTGGTGGATGCCGTACCGATGTCCCGGCTGACGCGTCGGTGGGTCGTGCAGAAGGCATTCCGGTCGGGAAACTCCTGGGTGCGGACGTCGCTCGAGATCGCCGGGAGCCGACTCGGTCGCGCGGGCGCGCGCGTCGAGTGCGCGCTCGAGGGAGCGGTACGGCTCGGTGGCGGCGCGGTGTGGTTCGTCGCGGGCGTGCTCGGGGGCGGGATCGGTCGACGGGCGCGCGGGGTACGCACCATGGCGCGAGGTGCGGGGCTTCTGACCGGCGCGTTCGGGTACGTGTACCTGGAGTACCGGCGCCGGGCGTGACGGGCGCCGCGCGTCACCACGGGTGCGTCGGCGTACTCGCGGCTCGGTGGGCGGCAGCGGGCGTGAGGTCCGGCGCCCGGCCCCGCTACCGCGCTCGGGCGGAGGCCGACGCGTAGAGGTCCTCGAGCTCGGCGGTGCGCCTGACGACGTCGAAGTCTCGTCGCACGCGTTCCCGTCCGCGACTGCCGAGCGCCGACGCGAGTTCCGGGTTCGTCAGGAGCGTACGAAGGTGCCCGGAGAGGGCCGTGATGTCCCTCTCGGGTGCCAGCAGGCCGGTGACGTCGCGCGCGACGGCCTCCGGCACCCCGCCCACCGCGTAGGCCACGACCGGCAGGCCCTGCAGGGCCGCCTCCAGGTACACCATGCCGAACGCCTCGGCGTCCCCGGCGACCGACCTGATCGAGGGCGCGCAGAAGATCGCGTTCTCGCGGAGCGCCATCGCCACCTCGGCCGGCGGGACGAACCCTCTCCAGGTGACGTCGAGCGCAGCCGTCGTCGCTGCTGCCTCGAGTGCCGGCCGAAGCGGCCCGTCGCCGACGATCGTGACGGGGACCGAGCGCAGGTCCGCGGGAAGAGCGGCGACCGCGCCGAGGAGGTCCTCGACTCCCTTGTGCTCGACGAGCCGACCGACGAAGACGATTCCGCGACGGGCCGACAGCGGGCGCGGCTCGGGGCCTTCCGTCGGGATCCCGATAGGCAGGACCCGGATCCTGCCCTCCGGTGCCCCGAGCGAGACGAGCAGGCCGGCGACGTGGTCGGAGACGGCGATCAGCGTGTCGGCGTACGCGAAGACCTCGCGGAGCCGCGCACGGTATCGCCGGCCGGCCGGATCCGTCCGTCGCGGTTCGCTCGTGACGTCGTACCCGTGGAAGGTGACGACCAGGGGGAGACCGAGGCGTCGCGCCACGGGAAGCACCCCGACCGCGCTCGTGCCGAAGTGCGCGTGAACGACCCGGGCGCCCTCGCGGCGGATCAGCCCGTCGTAGACACCGAGGTAGCCCGTCGTGGCGCTCGCGCGACGGACCGCGCGCCAGAGTCGTCCGGAACCGAAAGGCGCTCGATCCGGAACGACGGGTAGGCCGTCCGGGAGCCGGTGCACCCCGAGGAGAAGCGGTCGCCATCGCCGCAGGGCGCCGAGCTGGTTCGCGACGAAGGTCTGCGAGCCGGGCAGCCACGTCGACTTCCAGACCGCGACGACCGGTCGAGCGTCAGCCACGGGTCCCGGCCTCCCCTCGACGCGCCGTCAGCGAGCAGGGCGAAGGATACCAGCGGGACCGCAGGCGGCTCAGGAGCGGCGCGCACCGCAGGGTCGCTCGTGCGTGCCTGCTCCCGCTAGGCCGATCGGGCGCCGTGAAAGCGAGAAATGCCCGTTCTGTGCTGCGTCACGACATTTCAAGATGTCCGAATTGTGAAGAAACGCCCGCGCGGAAGGCCGCTCGCGAGTGACATGCGACACAGTCCTATATGTACCTCGTCGCCCGTTCGTATCATTGTGCCAGCCACGAAAGAGCAAATCTGTCGCAAGGCAGTGACGCAAAGCCATGGGACCCATGCGGTTCGCCAGGCTACCGAATGACGGAGGTTGTTTTGTCCCCCATGCGCAACCTGAGAACTGTATCCCGGAATGTCCGGATCGTCGTCGCCGCCGCCCTCGTCGTCGCGACGGTCGGGATGACGTCATCGGCCGCATCGGCCGCGGTTCTGCCCGGCACAGCGGGCATTGCCGGCTCCGACGTCGCCGCCTCCGTGGCGCTGAGCGGGACGCAGCAGTACGTCGCCAGCGTGTACCAGAACCTGTTCAACCGCGCGCCGGACCCCTCCGGCCTTGCGACCTGGACGCAGAGCCTCGATGCGGGAACGCCGAGGATCGCCGTGGCGAATGCGATCACCTCGAGCGCCGAATACCGGTCAGGCTTGATCACGGCCTCCTACAGCACCTACTTGAACCGCGGACCGGATGCGGCAGGGCTCCAGTTCTGGCTCGCGGCGATGAACCGAGGACTCGCGGTGCAGTCGATGGAAGCGGGATTCGTCGGCTCGTCGGAGTATTACGCGCGAGCGGGCGGTACCGACGCGACCTGGGTCGCGCAGCTCTACCAGAACGTCCTCGGGCGCGCGGCTGCGGCTCAGGAGATCAGCTTCTGGACGGGTCAGCTCGCCCGAGGCCTGAGTCGGGCCGCTGTCGCGAGCGGCTTCCTCTACTCCACCGAGCACCTCAGCTCCGTCATCGACGGCGAGTACGTCCACCTCCTCGGACGCCACATCGACCCGAGCGGGCAGGCGACCTGGGTCGGCGCGATCCAGCACGGCTCGAGGATCGAGCAGGTGATCGGAGGCATCATCGCGAGCGCCGAGTACCTGCAGCGGAACGGTGGCGCGACGATCGCGACACCGGTCGCCTCCTCGGTCGCCGCCCCGGAGGTGCGGCCGTCGGGTGTGTCGACGGGGGTGCCGGTGGGGACGGTGTTGAGGGCGTATCACGGGGATCTGGTGATCACGACGCCGGGGACGGTGATCGATTCGTTGGACGTGTTCGGGTTCGTG
>JAJYCD010000039.1 GCA_021778635.1 Actinomycetes bacterium | reverse complement strand
GCCGGGGTGTGCGGTGCCGGAGTGTGCGGTGCCGGGGGCTGCGGTGCCGGTGTGTGCGGTGCCGGTGTGCGTGGTGCCGGCGTGCGCGGCGCCGCGGGCGGCGGCCGGGACCGGCCGGTCGGCCGGCGTGAGGGGTGCGGGGTCGGGGGGGAAGACGTCGGGGCGGGGGCTGCTGGTCATCGTCGTCACCTGCGGATCGGGTGGAAGGGGGGTGTGTCGGGGCCCGGCGGGTCGCGCGGCGGCGGTTCGTACCGGAACGGTGGAGACCCCGGCGGGGGTGTCGTCTGCGGAGCGGACGGAGTCGACGCTGCGGTCGAGACGGACGCCCCGGCGCGCGCGTGCTCGACGGCGTCGACGAGAGCGGCGACCAGTCCCGAGGGCGTCTGCTCGGTCGCCACCGCGTCCACGCGCAGCCCCACGGCCCGCGCGACGTCGGCCGTGCCCGGACCGATGCAGCACACGACCGTGCCCTGCGGTGGTGTGCCGAGCGCGTCGACGAGGTGGCGCGCGGTACTGCCGGAGGTCAGTAGCACCGCACCGATCTCCCCCGCGGCGTAGGCGCTCGCGACGGCCGGGTCGACCGGTGGCCCCGCCACGGTGCGGTAGGCGACGACGTCGTCCACCTGCCACCCGCGCCCCCGGAGCCCGGTGGCGAGCGTGGACGCGGCGAGGTCGCCCAGTGGCAGCAGGACCCGGCCGGCGCCGTCTGGCCACGCCTCGAGCAGCGCGGCAGCCGAGGACTGACCCCGCGGGACGAGGTCCACGCGGACGCCGGCGGCCTCGAGCGCGCTCGCGGTCGACCGACCGACTGCCGCGACCCGCGTCTGGGACGTGAGGGCTGCGAGGTCGCTCCCGGCATCGCGCGCACGTGCCGCGAGCACCGGGACCACGGCGGCGCTGGTGATCCCGAGCCACGCGTAGTAGCCGATGCCGAGAGCCATCAGGAGGTCGTCGAGCTCGGTCACGTCGTCGGGGGGCTCGGTCGCGATGAGCTCGACCACGACGGGCTCGGCACCCGCGGCGGCGGTGGCGATCACGATCGGATCCGGCCCCTCGGTCCGGCGGGGAACCAGGACGCGCAGACCCGAGAGCGGCTGCCCGGCTCCTGAGGTCACGAGGCCATCATCTCGCCCGCGCCCGCCGCGAGCAGCCGGTCCGCGAGTGCGCTGCCGAGCTCCGCCGCCGCCTGCCGCGCGGGCTCGTCCGTGCCGTCCGCGGCGCGACCCGGGAGCGGCGCGTGTGCGGTGAGCCGCAGCGAGGAGGCCCCGTCGGTCCGGATCACCACGGCATCGAGCGTCAGCGTGTCGCCGTCGAGGACCCCGAGCGTGCCGACCGGGGCCGCACAGCCGGCCTCGAGCCGGGCGAGCAGCGCACGCTCGGCGATCACGGCCAGGTGCGTCGGGCGATCGTCGAGAGCGGCGAGCGCGGCGGCGAGCCCGGGGACGTCCTCGGTGGTTCGGCACTCGATCGCGAGCGCGCCCTGGCCCGCAGCCGAGAGCATCGTCGCGGGATCGAGCGTGTCGGTGACCGCGTCCAGCCGGCCGAGGCGCGCGAGCCCGGCACGCGCGAGCACGACGCCGTCGAGGTCGTGGCCGGTGCCGTCGGCGGCCGAGGTGTTCCGGGCACGTGACGCGACCCGTCCGAGGCGGGTGTCCACGTTGCCCCGGATGTCGACGACCTCGAGGTCGGGCCGCGCGGCGCGGAGCTGGGCGGCCCGGCGCGGCGAGCCGGTGCCGACGCGGCTGCCCGCGGGCAGGGTCGCGAGCGTGAGGCCGTCGCGGGCGCACAGCACGTCACGCGGGTCCTCGCGCGCCGGGACGGCGCCGAGCACGAGGCCGAGCGCCGGGCCGGTCGGCAGGTCCTTGAGCGAGTGCACCGCGACGTCGCAGCGTCCGTCGAGCACCGCCTCGCGCAGTGCCGTCACGAACACGCCCGTGCCGCCGAGCGTGGCGAGCGATCCCGTGAGCCGGTCGCCGTCGGTGCGGACGTGCACGAGCTCGATCGCGAAGTCCCCCGCGGTGGCCAACGCCTCGGCGACCTGCCCCGTCTGGGTCCGCGCGAGTGCGCTCCCGCGGGTGCCGACCCGCAACGTCGCGCTCATGGACGCACGACCAGGAGCAGGGCACGGGGATGGCTGGGCATGGCCTCAGTCTGCTCGCGGGGGTCGAGGTTGTCGAAATCCGCCCGATTCCGTCACCTTCCTGGGGCGTCCGTGTGCACCTGCTGAGAATGTCCGCCGCAAATCGCACCACGACATTCCCGGGACATTGCCAAGAAAGGGAATGGAAAAGACCAACGGCAGCGCGGGCGCAGTCGTGCTCGGACGGACGTCAGGACGCCGGATCCGCCGCGGCGCGCTCCCGGGCGAGCTCCCGACCGACGCGGCGCGCGTCGGACACCACCGAGGTGAGGCCGGTCCCGGCGATCCATGCGCCGCACACCGCAAGCCCCGCGGTGGCCTCGACCGCCGCACGTACCGAGGCGACCAGGGCGCGGTGCTCGGGAGCGTGCTGCGGGAGCGAGTCGCTCCACCGCCGCCGCGCGAAACCGACGAGGTGCGTCGCGTCGAGCGGCACGCCGAGCAGCCGCGACGCGTCGGCGAGCGCCCAGCCGGTCAGGGTGGCGTCGTCGGCCGCGACCGCCGCGGCGCTCGACTCACCGCCGCGGCCGTACGACAGCCGGAGCACCTGCCAGCCGAACCGCGCGCCGTTCTCCCGTCCCAGGGCGTGGGCTCGTTCGGTGAGCCAGGACCACTTGGCCGTGCCGTGCGTCATCGCCTTCGCGCGGACGTCCGTCGCGCTCTCCGCCACCAGCACCCCGGTGCCGCGCGGCGCGGAGTCGAGCCCGGGCGCGTCCACGACCAGCGTCGCGAGCACGACGTCCGCCCCGGCGTCCGGCAGGGCGTCGGACAGCTCCGCGTCCGGGAGGGCCTCGCGCAGGAGGTCCAGAGCCGTGCGGCCCGGCACCGCGACGACGACGGTCGACGCCGCGAGGACCGTCTCCCCGGCGGTGACCAGCCACCCCTCGGCGCCGGGCGCGCGCGTGAGCCCCGTCACCGTGACGCCGGTCCGCAGCTCGGCGCCGCGCAGCTCGAGATCGGCGACGAGCTCCTCGACCAGCCGGTGCATCCCGCCGACGATCCCGGCCACGGCTGCCCCGGCCGGAGCCTGGCGGCGTTGGCCGGCCACCGCCGCGCCGAGCGACCCGTGCCGCGCCAGACCTGCCAGCAGGCCGGGTGCGACCGACTCGACGTCGAGTCGGTCGGCGCTCGCCGCGTGGACACCGCTGACCACCGGGGCGACGAGGCGTTCGAGCACGCGAGCGCCCATCCGGGCCCGCACGAGACCGCCGATCGTCACCGCCGGGCCGGTGCCGACACGGCGTGGCAGCACCCGGTCGAGGCTGGCGCGCAGCGCTCCCGCGACCCCGAGGGTGCGGACGACGTCGCGGGCCCACGGCCGCGCCGGGATGCCGAGCACGCCGGCTCGCGGCAGTGTGCAGGCGCGCCCGTCGGGCAGGTACACCCACGAGCCCCGGCCGCTCGGGGCGGTCAGCGCGTCGCCGAGCCCGAGCTCGTCGGCGAGGTCCGCCACGGCGTCGCCGCGCGTCGCGAAGGACTCGGCCCCGGCATCGAGGCGCAGCCCCGCGACGTCGTGACCGGTGACCGGGCCGCCGAGGTGGTCGCCGGCCTCCAGGACGAGCGTGCGCGCACCCCTGACCGCGAGCTCGCGTGCGGCGGTCAGACCGGCGACCCCGCCGCCGGCGACGATGGCGTCCCACGACTCCACCGGTCGTGGGTCCGCGGGCGCGCTCATCCGTCGATCCCGTGCACCAGGCGAACGACGCGCGTGAGGACGTCCGGGTCGGTGTCGGGCGGCACACCGTGGCCGAGGTTCACGACGTGACCCGGTGCCGACGCACCGCGGGCGACGACGTCGCGCACGTGGGCCTCGAGCACGGGCCACGGCGCCGCGAGGAGTGCGGGGTCGATGTTGCCCTGGAGCGGCACGGTGCCACCGAGCCGACGGTTCGCCTCGTCGAGCGGGATGCGGTAGTCCACGCCGACGACGTCGGCCCCGACGTCCCGCATCGCGACCAGCAGCTCACCGGTCCCGGTGCCGAAGTGCACCACGGGCACGCCGAGCTCGCGAACGGGTGCGAGGGCGCGGGTGCTCGCCGGGGCGACATGGGCCGTGTAGTCGGCGAGCGAGAGGGAACCGGCCCACGAGTCGAAGAGCTGGGCCGCGCTCGCGCCGGCGAGCACCTGCGCGCGCAGGAACGCCCCGGTCACGTCGGCGGTCCACGCCGTCAGCGCCTGCCAGGTCTCCGGGTCGGCGTGCATGAGCGTCCGGGCCGCGAGGTGGTCGCGCGACGGGCCGCCCTCGACCATGTACGCCGCGAGCGTGAACGGTGCCCCGGCGAAGCCGATCAGCGGCGTCGTCCCCAGCGCGGCGACGGTCAGCGCGACCCCGTCGCGGACGGGCGCGAGGGCCGTGGAGAACGCGTCGTCCTCGACCGACGGCAGCGCCGCGACGTCGTCGGCGGTCCGCACCGCGCGTCCGAGCACCGGTCCGACGCCGGGCTTGATGTCGACGTCGACCCCGGCGAGCCGCAGCGGCACGACGATGTCGCTGAAGAAGATCGCCGCGTCGACGTCGTGCCGACGCACCGGCTGCAGGGTCAGCTCGCTCGCCAGCTCCGGGGTCAGGCACGCGTCCAGCATCGCGGTGCCCTCGCGCGCGCGTCGGTACTCCGGGAGCGAGCGCCCCGCCTGCCGCATGAACCAGACCGGCCGCCGGCTGGGGTGCTGCGAACGGAATGCGGAGATGAGCGGAGAATGGGATGTCCGGCCGTCGGCCAGAGGGTGGTTCGGAGTGAGGCGCACCACACGATTGTGCCGATAAATCCGCGGACTGGTTAACTCGGAGGTGCTGTGGTGCTGATGTCATTGATCGCCGGCCACCACGACCTCGACCTCGACGTGCTCGACCAGCTCAGTGTGGGCGGTCACGACGTGGCTCGGCAGGCCGTGCTGAGCCGCACCGGACCCGACGGGGCCGTCGTCCTGGCGACGTGCAACCGGTACGAGGTGTACCTGGAAGTGCCCGACGACGCTGCGGCGGCCGGCGCCCGCGAGACCGTCACCGATCTGGTCGCCCTCGCGAGCGGTCTCGACCGGTCGCAGGTCGCTGGGCACCTGCGCGTGCTGACCGGTGCCGACGTCGCCGCCCACCTGTTCGAGGTCGCGGCCGGTCTCGACTCGATGGTCGTCGGCGAGCAGGAGATCTCCGGACAGGTCCGCCGCGCCCTGACCTCGGCGCGCGAGATCGGGACGACGTCCTCGGGCCTCGAGCGCATGTTCCAGTCGGCGAGCCGCTCCGCTCGCGCGGTCGCGACCCGCACGGGCCTCGGTGCCGCCGGGCGGTCCCTCGTGAGCGTCGCGCTCGACCTCGCACGAGAGCGTCTCACCGACGCCGGTGCGACGTCCTGGGCCCTGACCCGCGTGGTGCTCGTCGGGACCGGCTCGTACGCCGGGGCGTCGCTGGCGGCGCTACGAGCGCGCGGCGCGCACGACGTGCACGTCTACTCCCCGTCCGGGCGCGCGGCGGCGTTCGCCGATGCCCGCGGGATCGTCGCGATCGAGGACTCGGCCCTTCCTGCCGCGGTGGCCGGTGCCGACATGGTGCTGGCGTGCAGCGGGGTGGCCGGTCCGGTGCTGGACGCCGACCGGCTCGGTGAGATCCGGAGGGCGGCGGGGGTGGCGGACGGCGGCGAGTCGCGGCCGCTGGTCGTCGTCGACCTCGCCCTGCGTCACGACGTCGACCCGAGCGTCGCCGAGCTTCCCGGCGTGCACCTCATCACGCTCGACACGGTCGCGCAGCTCGCACCGGACCGGCATGCCCAACCGGTCGAGGAGGCGAGGCGGATCGTCGTCTCGGCGGTCGAGGAGTTCATGTCCGAGCAGCGCGGACGGGAGCGGAGCGCCGACGTCGTGGCCGCGCGGGATCGTGCGCTCGCGGTCGCCGAGGCGGAGATCGCCCGTCGGATCGGCGGCGAGGTCTCGAGCTCTGACCGCGAGCTGCGGTCGCTCCGTCGAGCGGCCCGGGCGGCGGTTCACGGTCCGACGGTCCGCGCCCATGCCGCGGCCCGGAGCGGTGACGTGCGCGCCTACGAGCAGGCGCTCGACGAGCTCCGCTCCTTCGCGACGGGTGCCGTCAGCCTCTTCGACCGGAGCGGCGCGCCTGACGTCATGGCTCAGCGGCCGACCGCGTGAGCCGAGATCGGCACCAGGCGGCTCAGACCCAGTGGGCGCTCCGCGCGAGCCACTCCGCCGTCTGGATCTGGCCGGTGTGGAAGTCGGTCATCCACGCGGCCGGCACGGTGGCCTCGTAGACGCTGGCCTCGACCTTGCGCATGTTCAGGCTCTCCGCGAGGGCAGCATCGGGCGCGATGGACGACACCCTGAACGTGACGTCGCCGGAGGCGTCGGTCCACTGGTCGACGAGCCGGACGGGGAGTCCGTGCCAGTGGGCGGTCAGATCGAGCTCGAGCAGCTCGGAGACCTCGTCACGCGGCACCACGCGCCGCCAGCGGCCGGCCGGCGTGGGCTCGAAGCCCGGCTCCGACAACGGCGGGCTCGCGATGGCGAGCACGACCGCCTGGCCGTCGTCGATCACGTCGGCGTCGACGTAGCCACCGTGCCAGCGCGCCACCGGGCCGACGCACCGGGACAGTGGCGTGCTGCCGGTGCGACGGACCCCCGGCATGAACACCTGCCACCCCCACCCGACGTCGATGTACCGGGCGAGCAGGGCGACGCTCCCGTCCGGGAAGCACCGGACGAGCTCGGCACCCGGCGTGAGGCGCGAGTGCCGCAGCCACCACACCGGCGCGGTGCCCTGGAGGGAGAACCCGCTCGGAAGCTCGCGCGGGTCGCCGATCTCGTAGATGTCCTCGAAGACGAGCTGCGGCTCGGCGATCAGACGGAGGACGTCGACCCATTGCGCTCGCGGGCTGAACGGGGAGCGCGGGTAGCCGAGGTCGTGCGCGTCGAACACGTCAGCGGGCGTCGAGGCCCACGCGACATCCTCCGCGCGGACGACGAAGCCCGCCACGCGATCGTGACCGGTCGTGAGATAGGCGTGTGACTGGGCGGGCGTCACTGCCTTCTGCATCCAGATCACGAGGGCTCCAGCCGAGGAAACGGGCCAACCGGACAGAGTGTGTCAGATCAGGAGCGCGAGCGACAGGGACATCGGACACCCCTTCAGGTGAGATCTGCCGACGCGGCGACGTGCGGATCAGGCGTCGAGGTAGCCGACGAGCGCCTCGGCCGCACCGGTGTACGACGCCGGCGTCATCGCCGAGAGACGCGCCGCGACGTCCGCGGGCAGGCCGAGCCCTGCGATGAACTCGCGCATGTCCGCGCCCGTCAGGCGCTTCCCCCGGGTCAGCTCCTTGAGTCGCTCGTACGGGTTCTCCATCCCGGTGACGCCGGCGACGGAGGCCGCACGCATCGCCGACTGGACCGGCTCGCCCAGCACCTCCCAGTTCGCGTCGAGATCGTGAGCGAGCACCTCGAGGTCGACGTCGAGGGCGGTCAGCCCGCGACGGAGGTTGTCGATCGCGAGCAGGGAGTGTCCGAACGCAGGCCCGATGTTGCGCTGTGTCGTCGAGTCGGTCAGGTCCCGCTGGAGGCGCGAGGTGACGAGCGTGGCGCCGAGCGTGTCGAAGAGGGCGCTGGAGATCTCGAGGTTCGCCTCGGCGTTCTCGAACCGGATCGGGTTCACCTTGTGCGGCATCGTCGACGACCCGGTGGCGCCGGGGACGGGGATCTGCCGGAAGACGCCGAGCGAGATGTACGTCCACACGTCGGTCGCGAGGTTGTGCAGGATCCGGTTGAACCGCGCGATGTCCGCATAGAGCTCGGCCTGCCAGTCGTGCGACTCGATCTGGGTGGTCAAGGGGTTCCAGGTCAGTCCGAGACCCTCGACGAACGTCCGGGACTCCGCCGGCCAGTCGGCGCCGGGCACGGCCGCGAGGTGCGCCCCGTAGGTACCGGTCGCGCCGTTGAGCTTGCCGAGGTACTCGGCGGACTCTATCCGTCGGAGCTGCCGGCCGAGCCGGTGGGCGAGCACGGCGAGCTCCTTGCCCAGGGTCGTCGGTGTCGCCGGCTGGCCGTGGGTCCGCGCGAGCATCGGCACCGCGGCGTTCTCGCGGGCGAGGTCCGCGAGCTGCGCGACGAGCGACTGGGCCGCCGGCAGCCACACCTCGGCGACCGCGCCCTTGACCATGAGTGCGTACGAGAGGTTGTTGATGTCCTCGCTCGTGCAGGCGAAGTGCACGAGCTCGCCGACGGACGGCAGCACGGTCTGCGGACCGAGCGCCTCCGGCGCCGCGGCGAGGCGTTCCTTCAGGAAGTACTCCACCGCCTTGACGTCGTGCACCGTGACGCGCTCGATCGCCCCGAGAGCCTCGATCTGCTCGGCTCCGAACGTCGTGACGACGTCGCGCAGGTAGGCCTGCTCCGACTCCGAGAGCCGGGGCGCACCCGGGACCACCTGGCGCGAGGTCAGGTGGATCAGCCACTCGACCTCGACGTGGACACGCTCACGGTTGAGTGCGGGCTCGGAGAGGTGGTCGGTCAGCGCGGCGACGGCTGCGCGGTAGCGCCCGTCGAGCGGCCCGAGGGCGATCGGCGGCGTGATGTCGGCGAGGCGGGTACGGGCGGCGTCGGGCATGTCACGCATCCTTCCACGGTCCCGCCGACCGATCCGGGCCCGTCCACAGGCGGGGGCGCGACAGGTCCCGAGCCGACCACACCCTCGGCTCTGCTCGTGGATCCCACGTCGATCCGACTCGGGGCACGGCGAGGAAAGGCCCCTCGCCTAGCGTGCCGGCCATGAGCATGTGCGTCCCGACCCGCGTCACGACGATCCAGGCGGCCGAGAGAGAGGTCGACGACGCGCGACGCGTGCTCCACGCTGCCGACGGGGTCGAGTGGGTGTCGGACGCTGCCGACCTCTTCCGCGCGACCCTTGCTGAGGCCATCGGCGCTACGGCACACCTCGTACGCGAGCTCGAGGGCGCCTTCCGAGCAGTGGACGCCGCCCATGTCGCGGTCGACGAGGCGGCACGCAGCGCCGTCGCCGCACGGTCCGACCCGTGGGTCGCGGACGGCACCCGGCTGCCCCGGCGGGCGCACCTGTGACCGACGACGACCTCGTCGTCACGGGTGGCCGCGGCGGGACGACGGCACGGCTCGACGACCTCCGGACCGCCGCACGGGCGCTGCTCGGCGCGGCCGAGCGGCTGGACCGCGCCGGTGCGATCGTCGACCACGAGGCCGACTGGCTCCGCGTCCGCGTGGCGATCGCACCGAGTGCCGCCACCTGGGCGCTGGGAAGCCTCGACCGCGTGCGGCACGGGAGCACCTCGCTGCCTGCGGCCGCACAGCGGTGCCGTGCGCTCGCGTCGGGACTCGACCGCGCCGCCGACACCTACCAGCAGGCGGAGAGCGCAGCGGACCAGGTCACCCGAAAGTTCATCGGCGCGTCCGGAACCGCGCTGGGGTTCCTTCTCGGGGCGTCACCGTTCAGGGGGTTGGCGGTAGGCGTCGTGGTCGAGGAGACGGCCCTCGCCACCGTTGTGGAGGCGGCAGGGAGCCGAGACGGGCTGAGCAGCAGGTCCGTGCTTGCGGCGTTCCGGCGAGCCGGGGCCCAGCGGCTCGTGGCGGGGCTCGGCGGTGTCGTCGACGGCATGCTCCCGTCGCCGTGGTGGGAGCTCCGGCCGGGGCGGTCGGCGGTCGAGCGCGCCGCCGCGGACCTGACGCGAGGACTGCCGCGGCGTCCGCTGACGGTGACCGCCACCTCGTCGCCCGCGATCGCACCGATCCGGAGCACGGCCGACGCGGCCCGGGCGATCCAGACCGCCTATCGCGCCGGACCGGGATCCGTCGTCGTCCAGCGGGTCGTTCACGCGGACGGCAGCAGGGGCTGGGTCGTCGCGATCCCCGGCACCCAGTCGATGAGCCTCGGCGCCGGCTCGAACCCCTTCGACAACAGGACGAACCTCGCGGCGATGGCCGGTGTGGCCGATGACAGCAGCGCACTGGTCGCCGAGGCGCTGCGGTCCGCAGGAGCCCGACGCGGCGAGGAGGTCCTGCTCGCCGGGCACAGCCAGGGTGGGATGGTCGCCGCCCGCCTCGCCGGCGATGCGACCTTCGCCTCGACGTACACGGTCCGGTCCGTCCTGACGCTCGGCTCCCCGATCGGGGAGATGGCCATCCCGTCCGCGACGCAGGCGCTGGCGATGGAGAACGGGTCGGACACGGTGCCCGCGGTCGACGGCGCCCCGAACCCGGACAAGCCGAACGTGACGACCGTCGTCCGCGACCTGACCGTGTCGACCGACCCCCGTGACGTCGCGGCCGCCGGGAGCCTCTTCGCCGCGCACGACCTGGGCGTGTACGCGCTGACCGCCGACGAGGTCGACGCGTCGGACCATCCGTCGATCGTCGCGTGGCGTGAGGCGTCGGCCGCGGTCACCGGCGCGCCCGGTGACTCCGTGACCACGACGGTCTACCAAGGAACCAGGCTCGAGCCGGCGCCCGCACCTGCCGCGCCGGAGCACTGCCGATCCGGTCGGGTGCTCCCGTTCCCGCTCGGGCCGCTCTCGCCGATCGTCCCGCTGCCGTTCGGGCCGAGCTCTGCGACGGTTCCGATCGCTCCCGTGCTCCCGCTCGCGACGATCCCGCTTGCGCCGACGGTGCCGCGGCTCAGCGACGTCGGCGCTTGTCCGAACCCACGCGGCTGAGGATGACGCTGACGACGGAGATGATGAGCGCACCGATGACGGCGGTCCCGAACGTGTCCACGTTCAGCCCCCAGCCGAGCTGCTGGCTGATCCAGGCCGTCAGCAGGAGCATCAGGGCATTCACCACCAGGGTGAACAGTCCGAGCGTGAGGATGTACAGCGGGAAGGCGAAGAACTTCACGATCGGCTTCACGACCGCGTTGACGAGGCCGAAGATCAGCCCGACTCCGACGAGCACGAGGATTCGGCCCGACGTCGTGGTAGCGCCGACGACGGTGATGCCGCTGAGGAGCTCCTGCGCCAGCCAGATCGCGATCGCATTGACGAGGACGCGCCAGACGAAGGTCATGCGCCGATCCTTCCATCGCGGCACCGGTTCGGCACGATGGCATGCTGGTTCCGTGTCCAGCCCTCGCGTCCCGCTGCGTCGTGCGCTTGCCGACCTCCCCCCGTACGTGCCTGGTGCCCGGGTGCCCGTCGGTGCGGCTGCCTTCAAGCTGTCCTCGAACGAGAACCCCTACCCACCCTTGCCGTCGGTCGTCTCGGCGATCGTGGACGGCGCGGTGGACGTCAACCGATACCCCGACATGTACGCGACGGAGCTCACCGATGCCATCGCGACCTCGCTCGAGGTCGACCCGAGCATGGTCGTCGCCGGCTGCGGGTCCGTCGCCGTGCTGGGGCACGTGCTGGCCGCGTTCTGCGAGCCGGGCGACGAGGTCGTCCTGCCGTGGCGCTCGTTCGAGGCGTACCCGATCGCCATCAGCCTGGCGGGGGGGATCGGGGTACCGGTGGCGCTCGCGGACGGTGGCCGCCTCGACCTCGCCGCGATGGCGTCCGCCGTGACCGAGCGGACCAAGGTGGTCCTGGTCTGCACGCCGAACAACCCGACCGGCCCCGCCGTCCGGGCAGGAGAGCTCGCCGACTTCCTCGCGGCGGTGCGGGAGGACGTCCTCGTCGTGATCGACGAGGCGTACGTGGAGTTCGTGCGCGATCCGGAGGCGGCGGATGCGCTCGCGGCCCTGGCGGGGTCCCGTCGAGTCGTGGTGCTGCGGACGTTCTCCAAGGCCTACGGTCTGGCGGGACTGCGCGTCGGGTTCGCGGTCGCGCCGCCACGGATCGCTGCGGGGATCCGCGCCGCATCGACACCCTTCGGGGTCTCGCACCTCGCCCAGCTCGCGGCGCTCGCCTCGCTGCGGTCCGAGCGTGAGCTCATGGACCGCGTCGACGAGATCGTGCTCGAGCGTGAGCGTCTGCTCGCCGGTCTCCGCGCCCAGGGCTGGTCGGTCCCGGACAGCCAGGCGAACTTCGTCTGGCTCCCGCTCGCGGACCGCACCGCCGCCTGCGCGGCCGAGGCCGCACACGCAGGCGTCCTCGTCCGGCCCTTCGCCGGCGACGGGATGCGGGTGAGCGTCGGTGAGCCGGAGGCCACCGACCTCTTCGTGGAGATCGCCGCCGGCTGGCGCTGACCGTCGAGCCGGACGCAGCTCGGCAACATGGGACTCGTCGCAGGATCGTCTCAGGTCGACAAGGGGCGGAGGTCGCCCGTCGTGCCACAGAATGGTGCCGTGCGGTCCGCCCGCCGGACGGGGCCACCCGGGTCGCACCCATCGTGCGGGGGCTCAGATGAACGACGCGATCGATCGCATCGCCGCGGCGATGCCGCTCGTCCTGACGGTCGTCGTCGTCGCAGCGGCCCTGCTCGCGATCGTGCTCGTCGTGCGGGTGGTCCGCAAGGCCGGGTACTCGCCGTGGTGGGCGGTCGGCGTGTTCGTCCCCGGCGTGAACCTCGTGCTGCTCGTCATGTTCGCGACCGTGCGCTGGCCGCTGGAACGTCGCCTCGACGAGGCCGAGGGGCAGCTGGCCCGGGCAGTCCACCTCGCGGGGCTGACGCCGTACGCGACAGCACCTCCGACGACTCCGCCGGTCGGCTCAGGTGCCCCGCGGCCCGAGAGCGCGCCGCGCGGCGCGAGTCCATCCGTGCCCGTCCGTCCGCCGTCGGGTCCGGAGTCGGGCTCCCACCCGGTCCATGTGGCGGGCGCGGCGCCGTCGGGCGCGCAACCGGTCGTCGCACCGCCCACGTTCACCGCACAGCCGTACCCCGCCGGGTACGGTCCGCCGCCCTCGCCCGTCTCGGACGGGCGGGGCGAGCCGGCGAACCCGCGGCCCGAGACAGGTGCGTGATCGGGTGCGCGCCCGGCGGTGGAGACGGCATGTCCGGAGTCCACAACCTCGGGCGTCCGACGTTGTCGGAGGCCTGCCGCGACAACCTACGGCGCCGTAGCCTACGTTGTCGTAGGTTGTCGTTGACGATGCACGCCGGCGGACCCGCCCGTCGGTACCGCCCTCGCCCCTCGCCCCGAAGGAGATCCGCGTGAGCCAGACCGGCCCCCTCACGGATTCCGGCCTCGTCCAGCTGCTCACGCCGGCAGGCGTGCGCCTCGAGCACCCGGACTACAGCCCGCGGATCGCTCATCTCGACGCCGAGGCACTGCGTGGCATGTACCGCGACATGGTCCTGGTCAGACGGTTCGACAACGAGGCCACCGCGCTGCAGCGGCAGGGCGAGCTCGGCCTCTGGGCGCAGAGCCTCGGTCAGGAGGCCGCCCAGATCGGCTCCGGTCGGGCGCTCGCCCCGCAGGACTACGTCTTTCCGTCGTACCGCGAGCACGGCGTGGCGCACACCCGCGGTGTGGACCTGGCGAACCTGCTGCGACTCTTCCGCGGCATCGACCACGGCGGCTGGAACCCGGCCGACCACAACTTCCACCTGTACACGCTGGTGATCGGCTCGCACACGCTGCACGCGACCGGTTACGCGATGGGGGTCCAGCGCGACGGCCTCGTCGGGACGGGAGACCCGGAGCGTGACATGGCGGTCGTCGCGTACTTCGGCGACGGCGCGACGTCCCAGGGCGACGTCAACGAGGCGCTCGTGTTCTCCGCGGTCAACAACGCCGGACTCGTGCTGTTCTGCCAGAACAACCAGTGGGCGATCTCGGAGTCGACCACGCGTCAGTCGCGCGCACCGCTCGCCGACCGCGGGCCCGGGTTCGGGGTGCCGAGCGTGCGGGTCGACGGCAACGACGTGCTGGCGTGCTACGCCGTGACGGCCGAGGCCCTCGAGCGGGCCCGGTCCGGCGGCGGTCCCACGCTCATCGAGGCGTTCACGTACCGGATGGGCGCGCACACGACGTCCGACGACCCGTCCCGCTACCGCAGCGCCGCCGAGGAGGAGTACTGGCGGCAACGGGACCCGATCGACCGGGTGCGCGCGCTGCTGGCCGCCGAGGGTGAGCTTCCCGCGGAGTTCGAGGCCCAGCTCGCCGCCGACTCGGATGCGCTCGGCGAGCGGATCCGCGCGGCGGTGCACGCGATGGGCCGCCCGTCGACGAGCTCGATGTTCGATCACGTCTACGCCGGCCCGAACGCGATCGTCGACGCCGAGCGTGCCTGGTTCCAGGAGTACGAGGCCTCCTTCCTCGGGGGCGGCGAGGGGGCGCACCGATGAGCACGACGACGGGCACCCAGCGGATCACGCTGGCGAAGGCGATCAACCTGGGTCTGCGCCGTGCGCTCGAGAGCGACCCGAAGGTGCTGCTGATGGGCGAGGACATCGGCGCTCTCGGCGGCGTGTTCCGGGTGACCGACGGCCTCCACAAGGACTTCGGCGCCGATCGGGTGGTCGACACCCCGCTCGCCGAGTCCGGCATCATCGGGACGGCGATCGGACTCGCGCTCCGCGGGTACCGCTCGGTGTGCGAGATCCAGTTCGACGGGTTCATCTACCCGGCGTTCGACCAGATCACGACCCAGCTGTCCCGGATGCACTACCGCTCGCAGGGGCGCCTGAGCCTGCCCGTCGTCATCCGGGTCCCGTACGGCGGCGGCATCGGGGCGATCGAGCATCACAGCGAGTCGCCGGAGGTGCTGTTCGCGCACACGGCGGGCCTGCGGGTGGTGTCGCCGTCGACCCCGGCGGATGCCTACGTGATGATCCAGCAGGCGGTCGCGTCACCGGACCCGGTGCTGTTCTTCGAGCCCAAGGGTCGGTACTGGGACAAGGGCGACGTCGACCTCGACGCGCCGCTGGTCGACACCGCGAGCGGCGAGACCGGCCTGGACCGCGCGGTCGTCGTGCGGCCCGGGACCGACCTGACGCTCGTCGGGTACGGCCCGACGGTCGGCACGTGCCTCAAGGTCGCCGACGCGGCCGCGGCCGAGGGCACGAGCATCGAGGTCGTCGACCTTCGGACGCTCTCGCCGCTCGACGCCGCGACGGTGGCCGCGTCGGTGCAGCGGACGGGTCGCTGCGTCGTGGTGCACGAGGCGCCGGTCCTGTACGGCGCCGGCGCCGAGGTCGCGGCGCGGATCACCGAGGAGTGCTTCTACCACCTGCAGGCCCCGGTCCTGCGGGTGGGCGGGTTCCACATCCCGTACCCGGTCTCCAAGCTGGAGCACGAGTACCTCCCCTCCCTCGACCGCATCCTCGACGCCGTCGACCGTTCGCTGGCCTACTGAGACCTACTGAGACCCACTGAGACCCACTGAGACCCACTGCCCACCCACACCCGCCCTCGGAGCTGCGGAGATCGTCGGTCGGGTGCGAGATCGCACGTTCCACCGTGCGATCCCGTGCCGGACGCTCGATCTCGGCGGAGGGGGATCGAGATTGGAGCTTGCGTGCCGACTTTTGAGGAGTTCCGGCTTCCCGATGCGGGGGAGGGGCTGACCGAGGCGGAGATCGTCTCCTGGTCCGTCGTGGTGGGGGACACGGTTGCGGTCAACCAGGCCCTCGTCGAGATCGAGACCGCCAAGTCGATCGTCGAGCTGCCGAGCCCGTTCGCGGGTGTCGTCACGGCGCTCCTGGTCGAGCCCGGCGTCACGGTCGAGGTCGGCACGCCGATCATCGTGATCGACACCGATCCGGCCGGCCTGCTGACAGGACCCGCCGATGCCCCGGAAGCGTCCGACGAGGGCCACGGATCCGCGGTCCTCGTCGGCTACGGGGTCGGCGAGCACGCGAGCGCCCGACGTGCCCGCCGCGGTGGGCCCGCCTCCGGTGCGCCCGCTGAGCTCCCTGCCGGCTCGGCAGCCCCCGCCGCGGTCGCCGCAGGGTCGACGGTCGCACCCGTCACGCCCGCGACCACGCCCGGCCAGGCCGCGTCACCCGTCTCGCGACCGACGACGCCCGCCGCGCGTGCCGACGGCCCGGTCGGCAGCGCGGGAGTCAACGGATCGGCCGAGCGGGCTGCCGGCCGCAGCGCCTCGGGCGCGACGCATGCCCTCGCCAAGCCTCCGGTCCGGAAGGTTGCGCGCGACCTCGGCGTCGATCTCGACGCGATGGTCGGGACCGGTCCCGGCGGGATCGTGACGCGTGAGGACGTCCTCGCCTACGCCGCACGCGCCGAGGGGCGCACCCTCGCGACCTACCCGGCCGACGACCTCCCGTGGCTGGCCTCGGGTTCCGTCTCGGCGGACGGTCGTCAGACCCGCGTCCCGGTCAAGAGCGTCCGCAAGCGCACCGCCGAGGCGATGGTGGCCAGCGCGTTCACCGCGCCGCACGTCACCGTGTTCCAGACGGTCGACGTCACGCGGACGATGCGCCTGGTGGCCCGCCTGCGGGAGGACCGTGAGTTCGCCGACGTGCGCGTCACGCCGCTGCTGATCGCGGCGAAGGCGTTGCTGATCGCCGTCGACCGGCACCCGGACGTCAACGCGAGCTGGGACGAGGCGAGCCAGGAGATCGTCTACAAGCACTACGTCAACCTCGGGATCGCCGCCGCGACGCCCCGCGGACTGATGGTCCCGAACATCAAGGACGCGCACCGGATGCGCCTCAAGGAGCTCGCCCAGGGACTCGCGGCGCTCACCGCGACCGCGCGCGCCGGCAAGACGTCGCCGTCGGACATGAGCGACGGGACCATCACCATCACGAACGTCGGGGTGTTCGGCATCGACACCGGGACCCCGATCCTCAACCCGGGCGAGGCGGCGATCCTGGCGTTCGGTGCGATCCGCGAGCAGCCGTGGGTCCACAAGGGCAAGATCCGCAAGCGGTTCGTCACCCAGCTCGCGCTGAGCGTCGATCACCGCCTGGTCGACGGCGAGCTGGGGTCGCGCGTGCTGGCCGACGTCGGCGCCGTTCTCGAGGACCCCGCGCAGGCGCTCGTCTGGGGCTGACGCACCCCGACAGCACGACGCCCCGTGCCGGACGAGATCTCGTCCGGCACGGGGCGTCTCGCGTTCCGCCGTTCCCGCGTGGCGGGCCCTCCGACGGTGACGCGGACCTGTCAGACGCCCACGGCGACCGCTGCCGCGTCGGCCTCGGCCTTCTCGTCGTCCATCCGGTTCTGGATGCCGGAGCGGTTCTGGAGCGCGAGCTCCGGCAGGATCGCGGTGAGCACGACGCCGAGCACCATGATCGCGGCGGCGATCACCAGGACGAGGTCGATCGAGTTCGCGAATCCCTCGAGGAACGGCTTGGCCAGCCTCGGGTCGAGCGCGTTGATGAACGACGAGTCGCTGAGCGACGGGGGCGCCCCGTGCCCGGTGACCATGCTCACCACGGGGGCGTTCGCCGGGTTCGCGAGCACGGCCGGGTCCTTGAGCGCGGCCTGGAAGTCGGCCGTCGGGGCGATCCGTGCGAACGCCGTCGCGATCTTGCCGCCCACGGTCGAGAACAGGACCGACAGGAACACCGCGGTGCCGAGCGTGCCGCCGACCTGACGGAAGAACAGGGACGAGCTCGTCGCGACGCCCATCTCACGTGGCGGGACGGCGTTCTGGACGGCGAGGATCAGCGGCTGCATCGTGAGCCCGAGGCCCAGGCCGAACACGATCGAGTCGATGCTGACGACGGTGAGCGTCGTGCCCGGCTGGAGTCGGGACATGAGGAGCGCGCCGATGCCGAGCAGGATCGTCCCGATGATCGGGAACACCTTGTAGCGCCCGGTCCTCGACACGAGCTGACCGGAGATGACCGAGCCGATCATGATGCCGAGGGTCAGCGGGATGAGGGTCAGGCCGGCCTGCGTCGGGGTCATGCCCTTGGCGATCTGTAGGTAGAGCGGGAGCGTCGCGAGGCCGCCGAACATGCCGAGGCCGATGACGACGTTGGCGCCCGCGCTGATCGAGAACGTCTTGTTCCGGAACAGGTACAGCGGTAGCAGCGCGTCCTTGCCGGCGACCCGCTCCGCGAGCACGAACAGCGCGAGCCCGAGCGCACCGGTGCCGTAGCAGAGCAGCGCGGCGGTCGACGTCCAGCCCCATGACTGGCCCTGCTCGGCGATCAGCAGCAGCGGCACGAGCCCGACGACCAGGGCGACCGCACCCTGCCAGTCGATCTTGTGCTGGATCTTCGGGAGGGGCGGCAGGTGCAGGACCCGGGTGATCACGAACAGCCCGACGATCCCGATCGGCAGGTTGACGAGGAACACCCAGCGCCACCCGGTGATGCCGAGGATCGACGACGCCCCGGCGAAGAACCCGCCGATGACGGGCCCGAGCACGGACGACGTGCCGAACACCGCGAGGAAGTACGCCTGGTAGCGGGCGCGCTCACGCGGAGCGACGAGGTCGCCGAGGATCGTGATCGCGAGCGACATCAGCCCGCCGGCGCCCAGCCCCTGCAGCCCGCGGTAGATCGCGAGCTGGTACATCGAGTGCGCGGTCCCGGACAGCAGCGAGCCGACGAGGAACAGCGAGATCGCCAGCAGGTAGAACGGCTTGCGCCCGTAGATGTCGGAGAGCTTGCCGTACAGGGGCGTCGCGATCGTCGAGGTGATCAGGTAGGCCGTCGTCACCCAGGCCTGGAGCTCGAGGCCGTGCAGGTCGTCGCCGATCGTGCGGATCGACGTCGCGACGATGGTCTGGTCGAGCGCAGCCAGGAACATCCCGATCATCAGGCCGCCGAGGATCGTGACGATCTCGCGGTGCGACGGGCCGTGCGTGCTGCTCGTGTCGGGTGGTGCGGCTGGGGTCGACTGGGTCACGGGAGGCCTCTCGCGGCGTGAGTGGTGGTGCGTGGTGGAGATGCACGGCGGTGTGCGAGGGTGGTGCGCATCAGCGCACAACGGTTGCTAACTGCAACCATCGGCCACAGTATTCCCGGCCACCGACATCTCCTCGACCGATTTTTCACGGCCACACGCACGGCCACACGCACGGCCACACGCACGGCCACCGGAGCGGAGCCCCCACCCCCAGGGGTGCGGCTCCGATCTCCACTCCGCGTTACCGTGTTCGCGTGCCCCGACCGACCTCCGCAGACCCGCGCGCCCTCGACGTCCCACTCGCTCCCGCGCCGCGGCCCCGCGTCCGGGGGCGGCTCCTCGCGGTGACCGCGATCGTGCTCCTCGGCCTGGTCTCCGGCGCGACCGCGGCATCGGCCCACAACTCGCTCGCCTCGACGGACCCCGCCGACGGCGCGACGGTGGCCGTCGCACCGGCCGCGGTCACCCTGACCTTCAACGAGCCCGCTCAGGCCCTCGGCTCGCAGATCCGGGTCTCCGGGCCCGACGGAGCGGTCGTGTCCACCGGCGACGTCGTGCTGAGCGGCTCGACGGTCGCGGAGCACCTGGTCGACGCCCGCCCCGCCGGGACGTACACGGTGGCGTGGCGCATCACGTCGACCGACGGGCACCCCGTCAGCGGCTCGTTCACCTTCACCGCGACGGGCGCCGCGGGCGCGAGCGCCGCCACGGCGTCGGCCACGGCGTCGGCCACGGCGTCGGCCACCGCGGACCTGGCCACCGCGGACCCGACGACGAGTGTCGCCGGCAGCACCGCGTCCGCGTCCCCGTTGCCCTCCGGCACCCTCGTGATCGCACCGTCGCCCACACCCTCGAGCTCCTCCGGCGCGAGCACCGAGATCAGCCCGGGTCTCGTCGCCGCCCTCGTGATCCTGCTGGCCGGCGCGGGCGCCGCCGCCGTTCTCGTCGCGCGACGCCGCGGGCGGTGACCGCAGGCCCCTCGACGCGGCTCCCGCCGCGCCGGGGCCGCCTCGCGAGTGCCTACGCTTACCGCGTGCGTGCCCTCTCCACCCCTGCCCGGGTCGCCGTCCTCCCGACGGTCGGCCTGCTCGCGGTCGTCGCCGCGCTCACGGTGACCGGTGCCGCGCTGCCCACCGCCCTCCTCGACAGCGGGCCCGTCGTCCGGTGGGGACTGCCGATCGCGGAGGTGCTCCGTGAGCTCGCCGGTGCGGTGACGCTCGGCGCGCTGGTCCTCGCCGCCGGGGTGCTGCCGCGCGCCGCGGGGGCGGGACGCGGTGCACGGGCACCACGGGACCTCGCCGACGGCCGGGCCTTCCCGGTCAGCCTTCGCATCGCGGGGTACGCCGGGACCGTGTGGGCGCTGATCTCCGTCGTGCACCTGGTGCTCACGTACGCGAACGTGGCGGGCACCCCGGTCGGCTCGGCCGGGTTCGGCCAGCAGCTCGGCCTGTTCGTGACGCAGCTCGGCCTCGGCGAGGTGCTGCTCTCGGTGACCGTGATCGCGGCGCTCACGGGCACGTTCGCGCTGCTCGTGACCTCGGCGTCGGGAGCGGCCTGGTTGGCTGCGCTCGTGCTGGCCGCTCTGGCGCTGCAGGCCGAGACCGGGCACTCGGCGGCCGCGGGCGACACGCACGAGCTGGCGATCTCGTCGCTGTTCCTCCACCTGGTCGGTGCGGGGGTGTGGATCGGTGCGCTCGCGGCGCTGGCGATGCTTGCGGGGCGGCTCGGCTCGGACCTCGGACCGGCGGTCGCCCGCTACTCGGTGATCGCCGGCTGGTGCTTCCCGGCGGTGGCTGTCTCCGGCGTCGTCAATGCGGCCATCCGGGTCGGCGGCTGGGACGGGCTCGCCACCCGGTACGGCGCGCTCATCCTCGCGAAGGTCGTCATCTTCCTGGTGCTCGGCGGTCTCGGGTTCCTGCACCGTCGGTCGGTGATCCCGGGTCTGACCGCGGCGACCGGGCCGATCTCCGTCCGCACGGCCGCCGGCCGGATGTTCTGGCGGCTGGTTGCGGTCGAGCTCGCCGTGATGGGAGCCGTGATGGGGGTCGCGGTGGCGCTGGCCGCGAGCGAACCGCCGGTGCCGCAGGTCGCCGTCCCGAACCCGACGCCCGCGGAGATCGTGACCGGGCACCCGTTGCCGCCGCCGCTCACCGGGATCCGGTGGCTGACCGAGTGGCACTGGGACGTGCTGCTCACGTTCGCGGCGGCCGCCGGCCTCGTCGTGTACCTGCAGTGGGTCCGCCGCCTGCGCGCACGCGGCGACGCGTGGCCGCTCGGTCGCACGATCTCCTGGGTCACCGGCATGGCGATCTTCGTCTGGACGACGTCGGGCGGCCCGGGCGCGTACGGTCACGTGCTCTTCAGCGCGCACATGGTCGAGCACATGCTGCTCGTGATGGTCATCCCGATCTTCCTGGTGCTCGCCGCGCCGGTGACGCTCGCGCTGCGCGCGCTGCCGTCGAGGCCCGACGGGTCGCGCGGCCCGCGCGAGTGGATCCTGGCGATCGTCGGGTCGCACGTCGCGCGCTTCATGTCGAACCCGATCGTCGCCGCGGTGAACTTCGCCGGCTCGATGATCGTCTTCTACTACTCGGGGTTGTTCGGCCTGGCGCTGTCGACGTACGTGGGTCACGTCGCGATGGTCGTGCACTTCAGCCTCGCGGGGTACCTGTTCGCCAACGCGATCATCGGCATCGACCCGGGCCCGACGCGCCCGGGCTACCCGCAGCGGATCCTGCTGCTGTTCGCGACGATGGGCTTCCACGCGTTCTTCGGCGTGACGCTCATGAGCAGCGAGGTCCTGCTCGCCCCCGAGTGGTTCGGCGTGCTCGGGCGCCCCTGGGGGTTGTCGGCGATCGCCGACCAGCAGCGCGGTGGTGCGATCGCGTGGGGCATCGGCGAGCTGCCCACGTTGGCCCTGGCCCTGGCGGTCGCGTTCGCGTGGTCCCGGTCCGACGAGCGCACCGCACGGAACCGCGACCGCCGCGTCGACCGCGACGGCGACCCCGAGCTCGACGAGTACAACGCGATGCTCGCGACCATGGCCCGCCGCGACGCGGCGCCCGGCCGGGACGCCACGGACTGACGCTCCTCGTGGCGGGGGCCGGGGCCGGTCCGACGTGCACGTACGCCGCCGTCCCCGCACACTGCCGTATGCCCGACACCCCCGCACCCCTCGTCGTCGCCGTCACCGGGGTCACCGGCTACGTCGGCGGGCGCCTCGTCCCCGAGCTCCTCGCCGCCGGTCACCACGTGCGCGCGATCGCGCGCGACCCGAGCCGGCTGCGCGGGCGTCCGTGGTTCACGGACGTCGACGCCGTCCGGGCCGACGCGGCGGATCTGGACGCGACCCGCACGGCCCTGGACGGCGTCGACGTCGCGTACTACCTGATCCACTCCCTCGGCACCGGCCACCGGTTCGAGGCCCGGGACCGTGCCACGGCCCTGACCTTCGCGCGCGCGGCGCGGGAGGCGGGCGTCGGCCGGATCGTGTACCTCGGCGGCCTCTTCCCGGAGGGCGAGGAGCTGTCCCCGCACCTGGAGTCGCGCAAGGAGGTCGGGGACATCCTGCTCGCCTCGGGCGTCCCGACGACGGTGCTCCGCGCCGCGGTGATCCTCGGGTCCGGGTCGGCGTCCTTCGAGATGATGCGCTATCTGACCGAGCGGCTCCCGGCGATGACGGTGCCGCGCTGGGTCGACAACCGGATCCAACCGATCGCGATCCGGGACGTGCTGCGCTACCTCGTGGGCTCGGCGACGATGCCGGCCGACGTCAACCGTGCGTTCGACATCGGCGGGCCCGACGTGCTCACCTACCGCCAGATGATGCAGGGGTATGCGCGTGCGGCCGGGCTCCCGCAGCGCCTCATCGTGAAGGTCCCGGTGCTCAGCCCGAGCCTCTCCAGCCACTGGGTGGGTCTGGTGACGCCGGTGCCGTCCGGCCTGGCGCGCCCGCTCGTCGAGTCCCTCATCCACGAGGTCGTCTGCGACGAGCACGACATCGCACGGTACGTCCCGGACCCGCCCGAGGGCCTCGTCGGCTTCGACCGGGCCGTGCGGCTCGCGCTCGAGCGGGTGCGTGACGCCGAGGTGACGACGCGGTGGTCGTCGGCGGCGGTCGCAGGCGCCCCGAGCGACCCGTTGCCCAGCGACCCCGACTGGGCCGGCGGCTCGCTCCACGTCGACGAGCGCCGCACGACGGTCGACGCGACGCCCGAGGCGCTGTGGAGCGTCATCCAGGAGATCGGCGGCGAGCGCGGCTGGTACTCGTGGGCGCTCGCGTGGCAGGTCCGCGGCCTGCTCGACCGGGTCTCCGGGGGACCGGGCCTGCGGCGAGGGCGACGCGACCCCGTCGACCTCCGGGTCGACGACGCGGTCGACTTCTGGCGCGTCGAGGAGGTCGACCCGGGCCGGTTGCTGCGGCTGCGTGCGGAGATGCGCCTGCCGGGACTCGCCTGGCTCGAGCTGGGCGTCGAGACCGACGACGACGGTGCGACGGTGTTCGCGCAGCGCGCGGTGTTCCATCCGCACGGCCTCGCCGGGCAGCTGTACTGGTGGTCGGTGGCGCCGTTCCACGGGATCGTGTTCGGCGGCATGCAGCGCGGCATCGCGTCGGCGGCCGAGCGCCGCTGACCCCCGTCCGCCACGGGGGCGTCGTGCCGACGGCGGCACGACCGCTGCGCGTCCCCGATACCCCTACCCTCGCCCTGTGCCCACATCCCCGACCCTCGACCGCGCCGAGATCGACCGGCTGACCCGGCGTGGTCGTCGTCTCGCCCAGCTCACCGTGGCGTACAACGTCGTCGAAGGCCTCGTCGCGATCGCGGCCGGCGCGTCGGCGGGCCTCGTCTCGCTGCTCGGGTTCGGTCTCGACTCGGGGATCGAGTCCGTCACGGCCGTCCTGGTCGCGATCCGCCTCGCCGCCCGCCTCCGTGACGCCGAGCCCGACGAGACGAGCGAGCGCCGCACGCTGCGGGTCGTCGCGCTCCTGTTCTTCGCGCTGGCCGCGTACGTGCTGGCCGAGGGTGCGCGTTCCCTGCTCACCCACGAGGCGCCGACGTCCTCCCCGGTCGGCCTCGCGGTGCTGGGCGCCTCGGTGGTCGTGATGCCCCTGCTCGCCCGCGCCAAGACGCGCGTCGGGGTGGCTCTCGGCGGGGACCGGCTGATCCTGGCCGATGCCGCGGAGACCCGGCTCTGCCTGCTGCTCAGCGTGTCCACCCTGCTCGGCCTTGCGCTGTTCGCGATCACCGGTGCGACGTGGCTCGACCCGGCGGCAGGACTCGTCGTCGCCGTCCTCGCCGTCCGGGAGGGTCTCGAGGCCTGGGCGGGTGAGCTCGTCGAGGACGACGACGAGGATGACGACGAGGACGACGGCGAGGATGACGACGAGGACGACGGCGAGGACGACGACGAGGACGAGGAGGACGCCTGACCTCGCCCGACCCGGCACGGGCGCCGCGCGGGCAGGGCGACGCTCGAGAGGCAGGATCGGCCGACTCCCCGCAGACTGCTGAGAGGCGCGAGCACCGATCAGCGCAGGATGGAGGGTCTCATGGGAATCGGCGGAAGCATCACCCTGATGGTCGTGGGGGCGATCCTCGCGTTCGCGGTCCGGGACAACATCTCCGGGGTCGACCTCTCGATGGTCGGGTACATCTGTCTCGCGGCGGGAGTCCTCTGGATGATCGTCACCTTCGCGCTGATGGCTCAGCGCAACAACACGACGCACCGCGAGGTGATCGAGCGCCACGACGACACCCGGCCGCCCTCGGTCCCGCCCGCGGCCTGACGCCACCGTTCCCCGCCGCCGCGGCCCGTCGCCCGCCCCCGCCGCCGCAGCCCGCAACCTGAGCCGTCTACGGCGACACGCCCGCGTGACGACGGCCGAACGCTCCACGCGGCAGCGGGGGAGACTGGGCCCATGCCACCCGCGTCGCGTCTGCCGAAGGTCCGTGCGTCCGAGCTCGTCGGGCGTGGTTGGCTGAACACCGGCGGCCGCGACGTCGCGCTCGCGGACCTACGCGGCAAGATCGTCGTCCTCGACTTCTGGACGTTCTGCTGCATCAACTGCCTGCACGTGCTCGACGAGCTGCGCGAGCTCGAGGCGCGGCACCGGGACGTCCTGGTGATCGTCGGCGTGCACTCCCCGAAGTTCGCCCACGAGGCCGACCCGGTGGCGCTCGCGGCCGCGGTCGACCGCTACGAGGTCCACCACCCCGTCCTCGACGACCCCGAGCTCACCACCTGGTCCGCGTACACCGCGCGCGCCTGGCCGACGCTCGTCGTGATCGACCCCGAGGGGTACGTCGTCGCGCACATGGCGGGCGAGGGCCACGCGCACAACCTCGACGTGCTGGTCGCGGACCTCGTCGCCGAGCACGACGCGAAGGGCACGCTGCACCGGGGGAACGGCCCGTACGTGGCGCCGATCCCGACGTCGGGCACGCTGCGCTTCCCTGGCAAGGCGATCGTGCTGCCCGGTGGCACCCTGCTGGTGGCGGATGCCGGTCACCACAGCCTGGCCGAGCTCGCGCCCGACTGCGAGACGCTCGTGCGCCGTATCGGGTCGGGCGAGCGCGGGCTGGTCGACGGTGGTCCGGCGGACGCACGGTTCAGCGAGCCGAACGGCCTGTGCCTGGTGCCCGACGGGCTCCGCGCGCGCCTCGGGTACGACGTCCTGGTCGCCGACACCGTCAACCACGCGCTACGCGGCGTGCGGCTGTCCGACGGGCGTGTGACGACCGTCGCCGGGACCGGACAGCAGTACATGGTCGGCGGCGCGGACAACGTCGCGCCTGAACCGGACCGCGCACGTGAACCGGGCCGCGCGCCTGAACCGGACCGCGCGCCTGAGCCGGACCGCGCGCCAGGCGCGGACACTGCGTCCTCGCCCGGCAGCGGATCGGCCGCTGGTGCCGTGGACGCGCTCCGCCTCCGGCTGTCCTCGCCGTGGGACGTCGTCTGGTACCCGCCGCTGGGCGGGTTCGTCGTCGCCATGGCCGGCAACCACACCCTGTGGGCGTTCGACGGCGAGCAGCGCACGATGCGGCAGGTCGGCGGCACGATGAACGAGGGACTGCTCGACGGCCCGCTGCTCGAGGCGTGGTTCGCGCAGCCGTCCGGTCTGGCGGTCGACGCCGTCGATCGCCTCTGGGTGGCCGACTCGGAGGTCTCCGGGCTCCGCTGGATCGAGCCCGGCTCGCCCGAGCCCGGCGCGATCGAACCCGCCGGCGGCACCGGCACCGGCGGCACCGGCACGGTCCGCACCGCGATCGGCCAGGGCCTCTTCGACTTCGGCCACCGCGACGGCGGGGCGGACCAGGCCCTCCTCCAGCACCCTCTCGGCGTCGCCGTCCTGCCCGACGGCTCGATCGCGATCGCGGACACCTACAACGGGTCGGTCCGCCGCTACGACCCGACGACGCGCGAGGTCACCACGCTCGCCCGGGATCTCGCTGAACCGAGCGGCGTCGTGGTCCAGGAGACCGAGGACGGCGTCGTGCTGCTCGTGGTGGAGTCGGCCGCCCACCGGCTCGTGCGAGTGGCCCTGCCCCGCGGTGCCGGCGACCGTCTCGACGAGGGCGCGCACCGCACCCAGCGCCCGGTCACCGAGCTCGGCGCGGGCGAGGTGAGCCTCGAGGTCGTGTTCACCCCCGCCCACGGTCAGAAGTACGACGACCGCTACGGGCCGTCGACCCGGCTGTCCGTGTCGGCCACCCCGCCGGAGCTGCTGCTCGGCGGCGCGGGCGAGGACGTCCCACTCACCCGCGTGCTGCGCCTGAACCCGGACGTGCCGGGCGGCGTCCTGCACGTGACTGCCAAGGCGGCGTCCTGTGACGCGGACGACGCGGTCGAGTACCCGGCCTGCCACCTGAACAGCCAGGACTGGGGCGTCCCGGTGCGGGTCGTCTCCGGCGGCCCGAGCACGCTCGCCCTCCCGCTGCACGGCTAGACCTGCCCGTCCCGTCGCGTGCCCCGGCCGGACCCCGGCTGCCCGCTCCTGGCGCGCTCTGGCCGCACCCCGGCGTCGCGGTCCGGCCACACCCGGTGGCCCGCCCGCCGCGCGGCCGACCCTCCGCTCAGGGCGGTCCGACGATCGCCGCCGCGACCACCGCGCGCACCGGCGCCGCGACGTACTCGACGTCGACGTGCAGGTTGTCGAAGTACAGCTCGACGAGCCAGCGCCGGCCCGATGCATCCGGTCCGCCGGCCGCGACGACGGCGGTCGCGTCGGTCGCAGCGAGCAGGTGCCGCTCGTGCGGGTGCCCGTTCGGGTCGGAGACGTGCACCCAGAAGGCTCCACCGTCGAGAGCGCGTGCGGTGGAGGGGCTGGCGCACGAGGCGAAGTCCTGACCGAACGCGTCGGTCAGGAACGCCGCATCCGGCCTGCTGACGGAGTCCCCGCGGCTCAGCAGCTGGAGGGACCGGGCCAGCGGCTCGCACGCGGAGACGTACCAGCGCATCGCGCCGACCGACTCGGTGAGGGCCGCGGCGACCGCGCACAGCCGGTCGGCCGTGTGCGTCGCGCCGCCGCGTGCGTGGGCGTCGCGGGTGAACGTGTCGAGGGCTGCGAGCCCGTCGTCGAGCACCGTGAGCTCGGTGACCCCGCCGTAGCGGCTGACCGTCGTCACGCGGAGCTGCCGGGCGCGTTTGGCCCGGTACTGCGCGGCGTCGGCGAGCCGGAACAGGCTGCGTCCGGTCGTCTCGGGGTCGGTGTGCTCGGTGGAGGCGATCCCGTAGGAGAGCGTCGCGCCGTACGGCAGCCCGCCGAGGGCGAGCTCGCTCTCGATGACGACGCGGACCTCGGTGGACGGGATGCCGACGGTGATGACGCAGAACTCGTCGCCGCCGAGCCGCACCGCGGTCGAGCCCGGCAGGGCGTCCCGCATGCGGCGGACCACGTCGCCGACGGAGCGCAGCAGCTCGTCTCCGCGCTCGTGGCCGTGCTCGTCGTTGATGTGCTTGAGGCTGTCGACGTCGCACATCACGACGCAGGTCACGGCCCCGGACGCGAGGGCGGCAGCGAGGGCGCTGTCGGCCGCGCGGCGGTTGGGCAGGCCGGTCAGCGGGTCGGCCAGCACGAGCCGCTCGACCTGCGAGGCGATGTCGATCCGGGTGAGCGCCCCGGCGACCAGGCTCCCGAAGACCTCGAGGAGCTCGACCTCGTCCGTGGTGTACGGGACGGGTTCGCGGCGCGCGAGGTACAGCTGACCCCAGACGCTGCCGTGGGCCAGAACCGGGACGGCCACCGCGACCGACATCCCGGTGGCGAGGAGCGCCTCGATCTCCGCCTGGTCGCCGTCGGGCTTGCTCGCGTCCACGACCCAACCGCGCCGGTCCCGGATGAGGGCCCGCAACGCGGGCCGCGTCGACGCGCGGTACTCGGACGCGGCGAGCCTCGTCCACGTCTCGTCCTGGATCGGGGGGTCGACGGTCATCGCGCGGAAGGTGTCCTGGTCGACCCGACCGAGACTCGCGACGGTCGAGCCGGTGAGGGTGCGGGCGAGCCGTGCCGCGGTCACGACGAGGTCGGACACCTCGACGCAGCCCTCGAGGCGGAGCGCGGCGTCGAGCAGCTTCTGGACATCCGTCCGGCCGGCGGCGACCCGAATGTCCGCTGTGACCGTGTTGTCCGATTGACCCACGGATCCATCATCGGCGCGTCGGACGATCCGCGACAGTCGTATCGGGCGGAGTCCTTCAACCGGGTGAGCGCGCGGCCGCACCAGTCCGCCCGGTGCGGCGCGCGGTTCGCGGCGCGTCGGTGATCAGTCGGCGCGCGCAAGCAGGTAGATCCGCGGGTGGTGCCCCTTCTGGAACACCCGCACCTCGGCACGCTCCCGCCAGAGCGCCGTCCCGCGCAGCACGCGGTCCATGACCTTGACCTCGTGCGTGAGGACGGCGAGCCGCGCGCCGGGACGCGTGATCGCGTGCGCGACGCGCAGGACCTCCTGGTGGGCGGCCTCGTTGCTCGCGTGCGACCCGGTGAGCGTCCCCCACGGCGGGTCGGCGAGCACGAGGTCGGCCCGCACCGACGGCCACCAGGTCTCGTCGGCGATGTCGGCCGTGACGAGCGCGACCCTGTCCGCGAGCCCCGCGGCGGCGACGTTCGCCCGCGCGGCTGCGACTGCCTCGGGGGAGACGTCGACGCCGACGGCGCTCGCGGCGGCCCCGGCCAGCAACCGTTCGACGAGCAGAGTTCCGGAGCCGCACATGAGGTTCACGACGCGATCGCCGGTGCGGACCTCGGCGATCCGGACGATCGCAGCGGCGATCGTGGCGTTGACGGCGCCGGGGTAGTCGGCGACGCGCCAGGCCCGCGCGGAGGACGGCCGCGACCCGAGTCGCACCAGGACGTCCCACCCCTCGGGTCGAGGTCCCGCTGGGTCGAGCCACGGTGTGCGGCGGAACCGGAGCACGACAGCGCCCGCGTCCTCGGCGTGCTCGTGCTCCTGCCGTAGTCCGGTCGCGTGCGCGAGCTGAACGCTGAGCCGCTGGAACACCGTCGAGTCGCTGCCCGCGGCCTCGAACCGGAACGCCCGCGCCCCGTCGAGCCGCGCGGACAGCAGCACCGCGTCGACGATCGCCGGGAAGTACTCGCCGCTCGCGAGGGAGCGCGGGCGCGGCACCGGGAAGCTCAGCACCTGTGACGCGGCGACGACGGTACGGAGCGCGAGCAGGTCGCCGACCCGCCCGCCGTGCCGGACGAGCATCGAGTCCTCGCGTCCGGGGACGATCAGCACCGGGGTGCGAGCCCCGAGGACCTCCGCGACCTCGGTCTGCACGACGTCGGCCAGCCCGGGCAGGAACGTGAGCTCGTAGGTGGCGGCGGGGCGATCCGGTGGACGTGGCCGGCTGGGCCGTGCGGATCGGGTGGGCATGTGGCCAGTGTCTCAGTCGTGGACCGCCATCACACCGCTCGTCTCCGCGGACATCAGGCGGTTGCTCGTGCCCGCACCGGACCTCGACGAGCTGGCAACCGACCTGCCGGCCGCCTCCGGCGCGTGCCCCACGATCCAGCCGTCCACCGGCTAGGTTCAGGCCATGAGCACGGTTCACCCCGCGTTCCCGGTCCGCCTCGCCGGCGTTCCGCTCCTCGCGCTCGCCCCGGGATCCGCCGTGCTCGACCTGGCGCGCGCCTGGTTCCCGGTCGCGGCCTGGGAGCAGGTTCCGGTGTCAGCGGCGCACGCGCGGCTCCGTCCACGCGCGGCGGCGGGCCGGTCCCGGGGAGCGGTCCCGGAGGAGCCGTCGGCGGTACCCGGGCGGTTGCGCCTCGTCGGCGGCACGCTGCTCGAGGGGCCACATCCGCTCACGGCGGCGGTTGCCCGGGCGGGTGGGCTCCCTCCCCAGGCTGTCGACGTCTACGTCGTGCAGGGCGACGGCCCGTCCGACCCGGTCGTGATGGGGTGGCTGGCCGCGGCGGCGCGGCGGACCGGGGGAGCGGTGGTGCTCCCGGAGGGTGGCGTGATGGTGCCGGACCCGGGATCCGCGCTGACGATGACCTTGTGGTCGCCGCGCCCGATCGACGCGGAGGCCGGTCTGGCCGCGCTCCGACCGGTGCTGTCCGGGTCTCGGCTCGCGGTCGTTCCGACGGCCGGGTCCGAGGCCTGGGCCTGTGCGGCGGTCTACGAGTACGACGGCTCGGTCCGGGTGGCTCTCGCCCGCTCGACCGAGCTGCCGCTGGTGCTCGCGGCGGCGGACCCCGCGGCATTCGGGGTCTTCGGCTACCGCGTCGCCTGGTCGCCACCTCGGGTCGACGGCGTCGAGGCGGACGCCGGACTCCCGTTGCACGCGATCGCCCGGGCGCGGGTCGCGCCGTCGATGGCCCGCGCGGTGCGCGCTCTCGCGATGGTGGTCGGCGGCACGGTGGTCGACGAGGGCGGGTTCGTGATCGCCGCCGACGACCTCGCGGAGCGGTCGCGCGCAGGCCGCTAGCGCTGGCCGAGCGTCCGTCGTTCAGGCCGAGGACTGCCGCTCGGGCTGAGACCTGCCGCTCGCGCTGAGGCCTGCCACTCGGGCCCGCACGCACCGCTCAGGCGGAGACGAGCTCCGCGTCGTCGCGCAGACCGTGCGGCTTTGGGTCCAGGTCGGCTCCGACGGCGCGCAGCACGAACGTCTCGGTGGCGAGGATCGCCTGCTCGCGCTCGGGCCCGTCGTTGGGCACGCCGCGGCCGGAGAGGCACGCGTTGACGAGCGGCACGGTGGTGTCGAGGTCCTGCGCCGGGAACGCACCGGCCTCGATGCCGGCGGCCAGCACGCGGCGGAGGATCTTCTCGACGGCGGTGACGTGGTCACGCATCCGCTGCCGGGTCCCGCGGGAGAGCACCGAGCGGAGGTCGGGCCCGGGCGCGAGCTGGTAGATGCGACGCAGGTCGATCTGCTGACGGACGTAGGTGCGCAGCTGGTCGGTCGGGTCGGCGACCTCGTCGATCGCGGCCTCGATCGTGGCGACGTACAGGTTCGTCTCGTGCGTGATGAACCCGAGGAGCAGCGACTCCTTGTCGGGGAAGTGGTTGTAGACCGCGGTCCGCCCCACCCCCGCGGCGGCGGCGATGTCGGCGAGGGTGATCGCGTCGAAGCCACGGTCGGACATCAGGGTGGAGAGCGCGCTGAACAGCTTCAGTCGCGTCTGTTCGCGGTGCTCGTGCAGCGAACCACCGATGATCTTGGGCATAGTGACAGTCTGACACCATCCGTCAGCATGTCGACTAGACCCAGGTCCCTTGCTTTCCCGGGCAGGTCGTGATCTCCGCCCTACAGTGGCGCCATGGACGAGCAGCTCCCCGACCGCCCCACCGACCCCGCCGCCCCTGGCCTCCCGCCCGCGGACCCGGACACGAAGGACTGGACCTGGGTGCTCGATCGCCCGTGCCCCGAGTGCGGGTTCGTGGCCGCGGACGTCGCGGTGACCGCGATCGCGCCGGCCCTCCGGGCCTCGGCCGTGCGCTGGCGCGGCGCCCTGGCTCGCGACGACGTGCGCGTGCGCCCGGTGCCGGGCACCTGGTCCGTGCTCGAGTACGCCTGCCATGTGCGGGACGTGCACCGGATCTTCGGCGAGCGGCTGGCCTTGATCCTCGACGAGGACGACCCGGCGTTCGCGAACTGGGACCAGGACGCCGCAGCCGTGAACGGTCGGTACGACGCCCAGGACCCGGCTGCCGTGGCGGAGGAGCTGGTCGCCGCGGCGGAGGCGACCGCGGCCCGCTTCGCCGCTGTCCGGGCGGACCAGTGGGACCGGCAGGGCCGCCGCTCGAACGGCTCGGTGTTCACCGCACGGACCCTCGGCCGGTACTACCTGCACGACGTCGAGCACCACACCCACGACGTGGGTGCCTGAGCCGCGCTCGTTGTCCACAAATTCTGTGCACAGGCCTGTGGGTAATGCGCGATTCCGCAGGTCGGCCTGTGGACGGATCTGTGAGCGACCTGTGCAGAAAAATCTCTTGCGAGAACCCATTGCGAGCGTCCCGGAAGGGGACTAGACCTCTCGTATCGGGGCACGAGGAACCGGTCGGAGAGCAGGGAAACCCGCTCCACGGCAGGGGAATCCGCACCGAGACGATCGGAGAACGGCAGGGCGAATCGGCAGGGCAACCTGACGAGCTGCGGGTGACGACGCAGGTTCCTGTGCGGGCCGATCAGTGCATCACGAGGTGCTCGACGCGCGGCTCGTCCGCTCGGAGGGCACGGAGCCGCACCGTCATGGCGGCACCAGGTCAGGAGAGGTCGTTCGTCGACAGGCCAGGTGGGGCAACCCGTCGAGGCAGTCACTACAAGCGGCCCGACCGGATCTGGGGTGAGGCACAGCAAGGCCCCTCGGACGCTTACTCCGAGGGGCCTTTGCTGTGCCCGAGTTTACGAGACGGCCGGGTGCGGCCCGGCAACCGACACGCGGCGGGTCGGTGAACGGTGCGTGCTAGCGCACGACGCTGCCCAGGGTGTCGCCGGATGTCGGGTTCGCCTTCAGGTATGCCGCGACCGTGTCGTTCCGGACCGCGAGCAT
>JAJYCD010000038.1 GCA_021778635.1 Actinomycetes bacterium | reverse complement strand
CGATGATCCCGACTCCGCACCGCTCAGCAGCGAGCACGCCGATCCGCGAGCGTGAGTCGGGGCGATCCGCACCAGCCTGCACCCCGATCCCCTCGGCTCCCGCGCGACCCGCGTGCGCGACCCGCGTGCGCAACCTTCCCGCTTGGCCTGATCACGCGTCCTGATCACGATCGCGGAAACACCGACAGGGTGCTGTCGCCCGCACCCGCGAGGGTGGGTCGAGCCGGGAGATGCCCGGCCCGACGCGAGAGGGATCACATGCCTGGGTACAACGACATCGCCTGGTTCGAGATCGGCACCGACGACGTGGCGACCGCCGAGCGGTTCTACGGAGAGGTGTTCGGCTGGACGGTCTCGCACGACGACACGAAGAGCACCGACCCCGCATACCAGGTCCTCACGACGGGTAGCGCGGACGGGCTCCACGGCGGCCTCTTCGCGACGCAGGGGAAGCTGCCCAGCTACGCCGTCTTCACCGTGCTGGTCGAGGACGTCGAGGCGACGTGCCGACGGGCCGAGGACGCCGGCGGCCAGGTCCAGCGCGCGCCGGAGGTCAACCACGTCGGGGTGACGTTCGCGCACCTGCTGGACCCGGCCGGCAACCACGTCTCGGTGTTCACGCCGCCGCGCCCCCGCCCCTGAGTCGCCGTGTCGCCGTGCTGCGAACCGCCGGGCCGTTCCTCGACCGGTCAGGCGGTACGCAGCACCGGCCGTCGCCGGCCGTCACTCTCAGAGCAGCGCGAGCTGGTGCACGACCCCGTGGGGGATGTCGAGATCGTCGCGGTGCAACGCGCGCGGCGCCGGTACCTCGGCGGTGACCGACACCGTCGTGACCCGATCGGTCCGGAAGGCTCGCACGGCTCCACGGAGCCGGCACCAGGCCACCAGGTACCAGTGCGATGCCGTGCCGACGTAGCCGAGTGGCTCGATCGCCCGCGTCGTCACCGTGCCGTCACGGTCGCTGTACCCGATGCGCAGGACTCGCCGGTCCGACAACGCGTCGGCCATCATCCGCGGCACCGACGGTGCGACGCCTCCGTCGCCGAGCAGGTGGATGCGGCTGGCCAGCTCCTGGGCCACGGCAGCGTCGTCGCGCCGCATCGCCGCGACGAGCTTGACGAGCGCCGACCGCGCCTCCGCACGGAACGGCGTGCCCGCCACCGCGCGGAGCGCCACCGCCATCGCGACGGCCTCACCGGGCGTCAGGTTCACCGGCGGCAACGTGCGCGCCTTGTCGAGGCAGTAGCCGCCCGTCCGTCCCGGTTCCGCGTAGATCGGCACGCCGGACTGCTGCAGCGCGCCGATGTCACGCTCGACCGTGCGGGCACTCACCTCGAAGTGCTCGGCAAGCCAGCGTGCACTGCGCGGGCGCGGTGCAACCGCCCTCGGCTCCTCGACCAGGGCGTAGAGGCGATCGGTGCGGTTCACGCGCACACCCTAGAAGCCGAGTCCGACACGGGACGCCCCGCGAGCGCCCGACCCGCGTGCCAGCCCGGCCTTCTCAAAGGCCGCGCGTCCTCACAGGCCTTGCCAGGCCGGTTTGGCGGCGTAGGTGCTGCGGAAGTAGTCGGCGAGCTGCAGGCGGCTCGCGGCGGCGGGGTCGAGGAGGACGCTGACGTGCGGATGGTGCTGCAGGATCGTCGCGGGCCACAGAGCGGAGACCGATCCCTCGACGAGGTGGTGGATCGCCTCGGCCTTCGCCCGACCGGTCGCGATCAGCACGATGTGCCGTGCGCTCATGATCGTGGCCAACCCCTGCGTCAGGCAGTGACGAGGCACCTGGTCGATGTCGCCGTCGAAGAACCGGGCGTTGTCCGTGCGCGTCTGCTCGGTGAGGGTCTTGATCCGCGTGCGTGAGGCGAGGGACGACCCGGGCTCGTTGAACCCGACGTGGCCGTCCGAGCCGATCCCGAGGATCTGCAGATCCACCCCACCCGCCTCGACGATCGCGGCCTCGTAGCGCGCGCACGCGGCGACCAGGTCGTCCGCGAGACCGTCCGGGCCCTGGACCGCGTCGGGCGCGAAGTCCACCCGCGAGGCGATCTCGTGCTCGATCACGTTCCGGTACCGCTCCGGGTGATCCGCCGCCAGGCCCACGTACTCGTCGAGCATGAACCCCCGCGCCCGCGCGAACGACACCTGGCCCGCCGCGTACCGACGAGCCAGCTCGTCGTAGATCCCCAGTGGGCTCGACCCCGTCGCGAGTCCGAGCACCGCCCCGGGCTTTACCGCCAGCAGCGACTGGATCGCATCGGCTGCCAACGCGGCCAGCTCCTCGGGCGTCGCAATCACGACCTCCATGTCAGTTCCCTCTCTCCTGGTACGTACGCTCCACGGTCGGCCGGTCCCGGCCCCGTGATGTCCTGCACCCGATGCTCGGCGCCGCTCACGGCGCCACGACCACGCCCGCACACCGAACGCTGAGCACCCGGAAGTCGTCATCGACCACCAGCACGTCCGCCCGGCGACCGGCCTCCAGCGCGCCGACGCTCTCGTCGCCGAGCACCGTGGCGGGCGTCGTGGCGGCCGCCCGGATCACGTCCACCAGCGGCACCCCACCGGAGACCGTGGTGCGCACGATGTCCAGCAGGTGCGCGGTCCCCCCCGCGATCGACCCACCGTGGGTCAGGCGCGCGACCCCGTGGTCCACCGTGACGTCCTGCGAACCGAGGCGGTACGCACCGTCGGGCATCCCCGCCGCCGCCATCGCGTCCGTCACCAGGGCCACGTTCCCCGCACCGACCAGGCTGAACACGCTCGCCACCATCTCCGGAGCGACGTGCGTGCCATCCCCGATCAGCTCGACGACCACCTCACCGCGGGCCGCCGCAGCAAGGAACACCGGGATCGGGCCCGGATCCCGGTGCGCCATCGGACGCATCCCGTTGAACAGGTGCGTCACCGTCGACCGGCCCGACCGCCGACCGGGTGCCGCGGCGAGCCGCACGCGGGCGTCGTCCAACGCGTGCGTCGTCTGCTGCCAGCTCGCATCGGTGTGCCCGAAGCTCGCCAGTGCCCCGACGTCGACCAGCGCGTCGACCACACCCCCGTCACCGGCGACGCCCACGAGCTCCGGGGCCACCGTCATCGTCACCAGGTACCCACGGGCCTGCGCCGCAAGCTCACGCGTCAGGTCCGCGTCAGGGGCCTGGATCAGCGCCGGGTCCTGCGCCCCGCAACGCACGGTCGACACGAACGGCCCCTCGAGGTGGATCCCGGCGATCTCGCCGGCCTCCGCGAGCGCGGTCAGCACCCCGACCCGCTGACGCAGCGTGTCCGGCGCGGCGGTCACGAGCGAGGCGACGAGGGTCGTGGTGCCGTGCGCGCGATGCTCGCGGACCGCGACGAGGGCCTCCTCCGGCGTCGTCGCGTCGGGGTAGCTCGCACCACCACCGCCATGGGTGTGGATGTCCACCAACCCCGGCAGCACCGTGACCGGCACCCCCGCCGCGTCCGGCACACCGGACCAGCCCGCGGCCACGGCGTCCGCCGCCGCACCCACCCATGCGATCGTCGCACCGCGCAGCACCACCAGCCCGTCGGCGATCACCTCACTCGGCGTCACGACACGACCACGCAGATACTCCGGTGCGACCTGCTCGTTCATCCTCGGTCTCAGACCTTCCCGCTCGATGCGACGTCACGGTCAGCGGCGCTGCCCGACCGTGGGGGGACAGACTCGTGGGGATCGGCGGCGTGGTCACCGGTCGCACCGTCGGCAGCCGTCCGGTCAGCGGCGGTGCGCTCGGCGGCCGTGCGTCCCGACGGGTCGCGGCTCACCGCGATCGAGGTCACCAGCGTGTGACTCTCGCCGGGCTCGAGGTGGATCGCGGCCGGGCCGACGTTGCTCGCCTCGAGGCAGATCATCGTGGTCCAGCCGTCGTCGTCCAGGTCCGCCGTCGCGCGCGCGCCCGCGCTTCCCGGGTTCCAGACGACGGTGCTGCCCGAACCACGCGCGCCGACACCGACCGAGCGCGCGCGCACCGGGTCGCGCAGCGTGATCGTCGGCGGCGCCCCGACGTAGATCCGGTCGACCTCGCCGGTCACCCGGAGCGGCCCGTTCTCGCCCGCGACCCGGACGCCGCCCGCCGTCTTGTCGAGGTAGGCGACGCGCTCGAGGCCCCTCACCTCCGCGGCGGTCACGTCCCCGACGGCCAGGTACGTGTGCAGAGCCTCCTCATAGGTCACCGGCATCTCGCCGACGCTGGTGACCTCGAGCGCCACCGTGAGCCGCGCGCCGACGACGACCGTGCACACCGCCGAGAACGGGTGCGGCCACGCGGACCCGCGCGTCGCGTCCGAGTCGGAGAGCGTCAGCCGGACCGTGACGTCCTCGCCGTCGTCGTGGGCGCCGTCGAACGTCCACGAGGCCGTCCGGGCGAAACCGTGCCGGGGCGCGTCCGGGCGCCCCGCGAGCGGTCCGAACCACGGGAAGCACACGGGGATGCCGCCGCGGATCGCGGTGGTCTCGTCGAAGCGACTCCGATCGCTCAGCCACAGCACGGACTCCTGGCCCCGGGGTGCCCACGCGGTCACGTGCGCCCCGTGCAGGTAGATCTCGGCCCAGCCGGCCGAGCCGTCGACCCTCAGCATCGGCAGCGCACCGGCACCGGGAAGGAGCCGGACGGAGTCGGGCATCGCGCTCACGAGGCCTGCTCCCCCGGTGACGGTCGTCGACGGGCCGCGATCGTCTCGGCGAGCGCGAGCAGGTCAGGGGCGGTCTCGGTCGCGCCGGCGCTGATCAGGGCGTGCTCGGGGTGGCTCGTGGTCACCCCGACGACGTAGCCGACCCCGGCCGCTCGCGCCGAGGCGATTCCGGCGGGCGCGTCCTCGAGCGCGACGAGCCCACGCGGGTCCAGCCCGAGCAGCTCGGCCCCGCGTCGGAACGGTTCCGGGTCGGGCTTGCCGTGCATGCAGTCCTCGGCGGTGACCATGCCGATCACCCCGTCGGTGACGTCCAGCAGCCGGAGCGCGGCCCGCGCCCACTCGAGGCCGGCCGAGGTCACGACAGCGACCGGGAGACGGCTCGCGACGCACGCGGCGAGCAGCCGCGCGGCCCCAGGGACCGGCGTCGGACGGACGTCCATCCCGCGGAGCACGTCCATCACGCTCGCCGTCAGCGCGTGCGGGTCCTCGTCGCCCCACGGACCGTCGACCCCCGCGAAGACCTCATGCGCGCGACGACCCGAGAAGCCGCGCACGACGTCGTCCGCGACGTCCCACCCGCGCGCCGCGAAGTACTGCCGGAACGCGCTCTGGTTCGCGGCCTCGCTGCGCACGAGCGTGCCGTCGAGGTCGACCAGCAAGCCGCCTTCCGGCCGTGCGAGGCGCGCGCCGACCGGGTCGGTGATCAGTTCCACTCGAAGAGCGCCTCGCCCGAGCGCACGGACTCGCCGACCGCGACCAGTGCGGTGAGGCAGCCGGGCTTGCCCTCGAGGGCCACGACCGGGCAGATCGGCGACCGTCCGCCGGCCTCCACCGCCGCCGGGTCCCAGCTCACGACGACATCTCCGGCCGTGACGACGTCGCCCTCCCGCGCGTGCAGCGTGAAGCCGGCACCGCCGAGCTGGACGGTGTCCAGGCCGAGGTGCACCAGCGCCGAGTGCGCGGCGTCCGAGGTGATGACGAACGCGTGCGGGTGCAGCTTGACGATCGTGCCGTCGATCGGGGCGATGGCGTCGGTGACGCCGTCCCGCGACGGGTCGATCGCCATGCCGGGGCCGACGAGCTCCGCACCGAAGACGGGGTCCGGCACGTCGGCCATGGCGCGCACGACTCCGCTGACCGGTGCGAGAACGGTGAAGGCAGCAGCCATCAGCGAAGGTCCTCGATCTCCGACGCGAGCGTGTCGGCCTCGGGCCCGACCACGACCTGGACCGCCGACCCGGACCGCATGATCCCGTAGGCGCCGGTCGCCTTGAGCGCAGCCTCGTCGACCAGCGACGGGTCGACCACCTCGACCCGCAGCCGCGTGATGCACGGCTCCAGGTCGACGATGTTCGCGTCCCCGCCGAGGGCTGCGAGTATCTGCTCCGCCTTGCTCATGAGAATCTCCTTGCTGACCGACGCGGGCCCGATTGCCGCACGTCACGACTGTTCACAACAGCTCTTCGAGGTCCGATGCGATCGTGTCGACGTTCGGTCCCATCACGACCTGGACGACGTGACCCGAGATCATCACGCCGTGGGCGCCGGCTGCGCGCAGCGCCTTGACGTCGACGACGGTCGTGTCGTGCACCTCGGACCGGAGCCGGGTCGTGCACGGCTCGATCTCGATGATGTTGGCCACTCCGCCGAGTGCCGCCAGGATGTCCGCCGCCTGCGCTGTCACACCACTCCGCTCCTCGTTCATGCCAGGACCTCCGTCGTCGCAGGTTCTGCCGTTGGTTCGCTCGCGGTCCGCCGGGGGGTCAACGGGCGCTTGGGCGCTCGCAACGGAACCCAGAGGACGTAGCGGTCGGCGCGGTAGGTCGATCGCGAGTACACGCACGCGGTCTCGCCGGCGAAGGTCCGCCGTGCGAGGCGCAGCACCGCACGCCCGGCGGGGACCCCGAGCAGCTCGGCGTCCCCGGCGTCGACCTCCGTCGCGGACACGGTGTCCTCACCCCAGTCGGGTTCGATGCCGCGTCGGCGCAGCTCGCCGTAGATGCTCTCCGGCACGCCGCCGTCGAACAGCCCGGGCACGAGCTGGCTCGAGAGCCACGACTGCTCGATCGCCATCGGTTCGCCGTCGGCGAGCCGCACGCGGTGCAGGGAGAACACCCGCTCGCCGGGCAGGATGTCGAGCGCGTCGGCGATGTCCGGCGTCGCGGCGACGACCTCCGCGGAGAGGACGACGGACGACGGCTCCATGCCGCGTCGCTGCATCTCCTCGCCGAACGACGCGAGGCGGACCTCGAGGTCGACCTTGGTCGGTGCGACGAACGTGCCCCGACCCTGCTCGCGGTCGAGGAGTCCCTCGACGACGAGCGCGTCCACGGCCTGCCGGACCGTCATCCTCGACACCCCGAACTGCTCGCACAGGAGCCGCTCGGACGGGATGGTGTCCCCTGCCGTGAGCTCGTGCGTGACCAGCGAGCGCAGGTAGTCGCGCACCCGCACGTACTTCAGAACCGAGCGCCCCACCTTCGTCCTCTCGCCACTGGACCTGCACCTGCTCGTGCCCTCGGCCGAAGCATGCCGCCCTTGACACCGGATGCACCATTCCATCATGGTTACGGCAACTGGTCCAGACATCTAGCACACCAGGTCGACACGAGATCTCCGGATCTGGACGAGGGACCGCCGGTGCCCACCGGCTCACGACCAGCACACCAGTCAGCACACAATGAGGAGTGCACCTGCCATGACCGCCACCACCGCACCCGCGTCACGCGAGAAGCGCGGCATCCCCGGCCTCGCCCAGCTCCAACGCGTCGGCCGCTCGCTCATGCTGCCGATCGCCTCGCTGCCCGCGGCAGCCCTGCTGCTGCGGCTCGGTCAGCCCGACATGCTCGGCAAGGACGGCCTCGCCGGCGCCTGGGGAAGCTGGCTGCTCCCCGTGGCGGACGTCCTCGGAGCCGCGGGCAACGCGCTCTTCGCGAACCTGCCGCTGCTCTTCGCCCTCGGCGTCGCCGTCGGCTACGCCCGCAAGTCCGACGGCTCGACCGGCCTCGCGGCACTGATCGGCTACCTCGTGTTCAAGGGCGTCTCCGACGCTCTCTCGCCGTACGTCCTCGGCAAGCCCGCCGCAGGCGCGACCCAGGAGCTCATCAACTACGGGGTCCTCGGCGGCATCGTGATCGGCCTGGTCGCGGCACTGCTCTACCAGAAGTACTCCCGGATCAAGCTCCCGCCGTATCTGGCGTTCTTCGGCGGTCGGCGGTTCGTGCCGATCGTCACGGCGGGCGCGTCGATCATCGTCGGCGTCATCGGGGCGCTCGTCTACCCGTGGTTCGAGTCCGGCCTGAACTCGGTCGGTAGCTGGGTCACCGGATCGACCATCCTCGGTGCGTTCGTCTACGGCACCGCCAACCGGCTGCTCGTGCCGATCGGTCTGCACCACCTGCTCAACTCGCTGCCCTGGTTCCAGTTCGGCGCGTACACCGACCCGAGCGGCCACGTGTGGAACGGCGACATCGCCCGGTTCCTGCACGGCGACCCGACCGCGGGCACGTTCATGACCGGCTTCTTCCCGATCATGATGTTCGCGCTGCCCGGCGCCGCCCTCGCGTTCGTGCACACCGCCAAGCCGGCCAAGCGCAAGGTGATCGCCGGCATCATGGGCTCCGCCGCGCTGGTCTCGTTCGTCACCGGCGTCACCGAGCCGCTCGAGTTCTCGTTCGTGTTCCTCGCGTACCCGCTGTACGTGATCCACGCGCTGCTCACCGGGACGTCGCTCGCCCTGGTCAACTGGCTCGGCATCCACGACGGGTTCGGGTTCTCGGCCGGCGTGATCGACTACCTCCTCAACTTCCGGATCGCGACGCATCCGCTCTGGATCATCCCGATCGGGCTCGTCTACGGAGCGATCTACTACTTCCTGTTCCGATGGGTCATCACCCGATGGAACCTGAGGACGCCCGGCCGTGAGGACGACGACCAGGTCGCCGACGCCAACACCGTCCTCGTGGACCAGCCGGACGACGAGCCCGTCACGACGACGCGCGGTTCCGCACCGGCGGCGGGCGGCGCGCCCGCGTGACGACCGGGCCCGACCGGGGTGCATCAGCCCCGGTCGGGCCTCGGCGCGCCCGACGTCGCCCACCGCGTGGGGCCGTCAGCGGACGCCACCGACGACCCGACCGCGCGCCCCCCCGGCGTGGCCGAGCGGTACGTCGCCACCAGGAACCGAGGCCGCCCACCGGCGACCGGGGCAGAATCGAGGGCACCTGCCGTGCCCGACCACCCGAACCGCGAGGATGCGATGACGACCGAGACCGACCCCCAGCAGCAGCTCACCGGCATCGGCGTAAGCCCGGGCCAGGCCTCCGGGCCGGTCGTCGCGATGCCGGCACCCGTCGCCGAGCCGCCCGCCGGCGCGACGCTCGCCGACGGCGCCGACGTCGAGCAGGCCGCCGAGACGATCGCGACGGCGTCGAGCCGCGCGCAGGCCGAGCTCCGGGAGGCGGCCACCCGTGCGAGCGGAGCGGGCAAGGAGGTCCTCGAGACCACCGCGATGATGGCTGCGGACCCGACGCTCGTGTCCTCCGCCCAGCGCCTTGTGCGCGAGACCCGGCTCGAGCCGGCGCGTGCGGTCTGGCAGGCCGCTGCCGCGGTGATCGATCAGCTCGCGGCCCTCGGCGGGTACATGGCCGAGCGCACGCGCGACGTGGCCGACGTGCGCGACCGCATCGTCGCGGCGCTCACCGGCCAGCTGCCGCCCGGTGTCCCGGACGTCGGGCACCCGTTCGTCCTGGTCGCGACCGACCTGTCCCCCGCCGACACCGCGACGCTCGACCCGGCCCGGGTCGTGGCGCTCGTCACGAGCGAGGGCGGCCCGACGTCGCACACCGCGATCCTCGCGCGCGCGCTCGGCATCCCGGCCGTCGTCGGCACGCCCGGGGCGACGTCGATCCCGGACGGGACCGTCGTGCTGGTCGACGGGGTCGCCGGGACCGTCACGCTCGATCCGACGGACGCCCAGGTGGCCCGGGCGGCGGCGCTCGCCGCGCGCGTACGGACCTTCGACGGGACCGGTCGCACGAGCGACGGCCACCGGGTCCCGCTGCTCGCCAACGTCGGTGCTCCCGAGGGCGCCCAGGCCGCGGCAGACGCGGGGGCCGAGGGCGTCGGGCTGTTCCGCACCGAGTTCTGCTTCCTCGACCGGACCGACGCGCCGTCCGTCTCCGAGCAGGTCGCGCAGTACCGGCAGGTGCTCGCCGCGTTCCCCGGCAAGAAGGTCGTCGTCCGCACCCTCGACGCCGGAGCGGACAAGCCGCTCCCGTTCCTCACCAGCACCGACGAGCCGAACCCGGCTCTGGGCGTGCGCGGCTACCGCACGTCGTGGCGCAACCCCGAGGTGCTCGAGGACCAGCTCACCGCGATCGCCCAGGCCGCCGCGGCCGAGGCCGCCGACGTCTGGGTGATGGCCCCGATGATCGCGACGGTTCCCGAGGCGGCCGCGTTCGTCGAGCGTTGCCACGCGCACGGGCTGGAGACGGCCGGCGTGATGGTCGAGGTCCCGAGCGCCGCGCTGCAGTCCGGTCCGATCCTCGCCCGCGCCGCGTTCGCGAGCATCGGCACCAACGACCTGACCCAGTACGCGATGGCGTCGGACCGCATGCTCGGTGAGCTCGCGACGCTCTCGACCGCCTGGCAGCCGGCCGTCCTGCAGCTCGTCGCGGCGACGTGTCGCGGCGGCGCGCAGCACGACCGGCCGGTCGGGGTGTGCGGCGAGGCCGCCGCCGATCCCGCCCTCGCCGTCGTGCTCGTCGGCCTCGGGGTCGCGACCCTCTCGATGACCGCGCGCGCCCTGCCCGACGTCGCCGCGGTGCTCGGCTCGGTCACGCTGGAGACCTGCCGGGAGCTCGCGGCCCTCGCCGTCGACGCCGACTCGGCCGACGACGCACGTCGCACCGTCCGGGCGCGACTCGCCGTCCTCGAGGAGCTCGGGATCTGAGCGAGCCCGGTCCACCCGGACTCGCCGGACCGGTCACATCACCTGACGGTGACGGGCGGGAACCCTGGCGTGCAGGGGTCCCGCCCGTCACCCGGTGGGCTCAGCCCGCCGTCGTGAGGTACGTCGCGAGGGCCTCCAGCGAGGACCCGGCGCCGTCGTCCTCGGTCGCCAGCACGACCTCGTCACCGAGGCGCGCACCGAGCGTCATCACGCCCAGGATGCTCGACGTCGGGACCGGGTCGCCGTCCGGGGTGCGGATCGAGACCGCGGCGGGTTGCTCGGCGGCGAGCCGGACGAACACGGCAGCGGGCCGCGCGTGCAGGCCCTCCTCGATCGCAACGACGACACGACGTTCGAGCACGACGACCTCCTGAGCGACGACGACTGGTCTAGACCAGTATAGCCGGAGCTGCGGGGAACGCCACCTGACGTCGGACCGGGGCCGACGTCCGACCGGTGCCGGCATCGGACCGGGGCCGACGTCCGACCGGGGCCGGCAGCGGACCACGCCGGCGTCGGACCCGGCCGGGCGTGGATCGCGGCCCGCCGATCAGGCCGGTCGCGGCGGCAGCGCCTGGTGCCCTCCGCCTAGCGTCGCACCGTCTGGGCGACCACCCGCTCGCACACCTCGTGCGTCACGAGCGCGTCCGACGCGTCGAGGAGCCGCCCGGCCCGCACCGCGTCGAGGAACTCCCCCACCATCGCGACGAACCCGCGCTGCTCGGGTGCGGAGACCCACCCGTCGCGCCGGGTCAGTCGCTCGCCGTCGGCGAGGTCCACCACGTCCGCCAGGTCCAGGACCTGACGGCGCCGGCCGTCTCCGACCACGTCCAGGACCTCGTGCGAGAGACCGGCCGTCCAGCTCATGACACCGACGGCCAGCCGGCCCCCGCCGGTGAAGTGCACGGAGAGCCGGCGGCAGGCCCCGAGGTCGTCGACGTGCGCGGTCGTCACGAGGTCGTCGAGGGTGGACGGGACCAGGAACCGCAGCGTGTCGACCACGTGGATGAAGTCGTCGAACACCATGTCCCGCGCCGCACCCGGGCGGTGCTCCCGATGCTTCTGCAGCGACACGACGTCACGGTCGGCCCAGTCCGCGAGCGCCCGGTAGGCCGGCGCGTAACGACGGTTGAACGCGACCATCAACGAGACACCGGCCGCCGTCGCGAGCCCGACGAGCCCCCGCGCGCTCGCGAGGTCCAGCGCGAGCGGCTTGTCGACCAGCACCGGCACGCCTGCACGCAGCAGCGCGGCGACGACCTCGGGGTGGGACTCCGACGACGTGTGCACCAGCGCGGCGTCGAGGCCCGAGTCGACCGCCTCGGCGACGCCGCGGAACCGGTCGAGGAGGTGGTAGGCGTCCGCGACGGCGTCGAGGTTCGACGCCGTCCGGGAGACCAGGACGGGCGTCACCCCCGGCATCGACGTGACCACCGGCAGGTAGGCCTTGCGCGCGATCGCGCCGACCCCGACGACGGCCACCCGCATCGTCGCGCCCCTCTCCTCGACCTCGACGTCCCCGACCACCTCAGCCTAGGGGCGGGCTCGGCGCAGGGCAGCGGCCGGCAGTCGTCGACGGGCAGCCCGGGACGGGCGTGGCAGGATCGCTCCATGACGGAGACGACCGCCACCCCCGACCCCTCGAACCCGGCACCGACCACGCTGTGGGTCGAGCGCACCGGCACCCGCACGTACACCGGCCACAGCTCGCGCGGCGCCGAGGTGCTGATCGGCCCCGCCGAGGCCGGCGCCGTGTTCACCCCGGGCGAGCTGCTCAAGATCGCCCTCGCCGGTTGCACCGGGATGAGCGCGGACAACGCCCTGTCCAGACGGCTCGGGGCCGACGTACCCGTGACGGTGCGCGTGAGCGGTCAGGCCGACCGAGAGAACGAGTACTACCCGGCTCTCACCGAGGAGCTCGTGGTGGACCTGTCGAGCCTCGACGAGGCCCAGCGCGTGCGCCTGCTCACCGTGGTCCGCCGTGCGGTCGACCAGGTGTGCACGGTCGGCCGCACGCTCTCCCGGAGCACCCCGATCGAGCTCGTGATCGATCCGGGGCCGGGTGCCGAACCCGTCTCCGGCCCGCTCGCCGGCCTGACGCCCGTTCAGCACGCCGGGAGCGAGGCGTGACGACGCCGGGACGGAGCCTCGCCCATCGCGGTTCGCCGCTGACCCGCGCGCTCGACAAGGCGGTCGCGATCCCCTCGGCGACGATCCACGCGCACGTCGCGGCGGTGCGCCGCAAGAACCCCGAGGCATCGCCCGAGCGGATCGTCCGCCTCCTCGAACGCGAGTACCTCGCGGTGCTCGCGACCGCGGGCGGCGTGACCGGTGCGGCCGCGGCGGCGCCCGGCATCGGCACCGGCGTCGGGGTCACCCTGACGATCTCGGACGTCGCGACGTTCTTCGGTGCGTCCGCCGCCTTCACCTTCGCGGTGGCGAGCGTGCACGGCATCGAGGTGACGGACACCGCGCGGCGTCGGGCCCTGCTGCTCGCGACGATCCTCGGCGAGGAGGGCGCCACGACCGTCGGCGAGATGTCCGGGCTCGGCCCGGTCGCGTTCGCCGGGGCCCTGCTCACGCGCGTGCCGACGCCCATCGTCGGGCGGGTCAACGCGACCCTCACGCGGCGCCTGGTTCGCCGTCAGCTCGGCAGGCAGAGCAGCCTGGCCGTCGGTCGCCTGCTGCCGTTCGGCATCGGGGCGGCCGTGGGGGTCATCGGCGCCCGAGCGCTCGGTCGCACCGTCGTCGACGGGGCATGGCTCGCGTTCGGCGCAGCACCCGAGTCGTTCGCCTGAGCTGACCCGCCGGCTCACCAGCGGCCGTGCACGTGCTCCCGGATCGAGGAGTCGTAGACCTGGGCGAGCCGGTCGAGCAGGTCCGCGCCGAGCGGCGCGATGACCGACGGGTCGGCCGCAGCGGCGTTCCCCCGGGCCTGGGCCGCGTTGCGCGCCCCCGGGATGACCGTGCTCACGCCCTCCTGGTCGAGGATCCAGCGCAGGGCGAGCTGAGCCGTGGTCGCGCCCGCCGGCGTCAGGGCCGCGACCTCGCGGGCCGCGCGCACGCCGACGTCGAAGGGCACCCCGGCGAAGGTCTCGCCGACGTCGAACGCCTCGCCGTGCCGGTTGTACGTCCGGTGGTCGTCCGCACCGAACACGGTGGACTCGTCGTACTTCCCGGAGAGCAGCCCGCTCGCGAGCGGGACCCGCGCGATGATCCCGACCCCGGCCGCGCGCGCCGCCGGGAGCACCTGCTCGAGCGGCTTGCGCCGGAAGATGTTGAGGATGATCTGCACGCTCGCGACGTTCGGCCGCGCGATCGCGGTCAGGGCCTCCGCAACGGTCTCCACGGACACGCCATAGGCGGCGATCCGGCCCTCCTGCACCAGGGTGTCCAGGGTGTCGTAGGTGGCGTCGCGATCGAATACCTCCGACGGCGGGCAGTGCAGCTGCACGAGGTCCAGCGTGTCGACACCGAGGTTCGCGCGGGAACGGTCGGTCCAGCCGCGGAACGCATCCAGCGTGTAGGCATCGGCGACGTGCGGGTCGGCACGGCGGCCCATCTTGGTGGCGACCGTGAGCCCGTGGCCCGACCCGCGCGCCGCGAGGAACCTGCCGATCAAGATCTCGCTCCGCCCGTCGCCGTAGACGTCCGCGGTGTCGAGGAACGTCACGCCGGAGTCGACCGCGGCGTCCAGCAGGGCGAACGCGTCGTCCTCGCCGACGCTGCCCCAGTCACCACCCAGCTGCCAGCACCCGAGTCCGACCACGCTCACCTGACGGGCCGTGCGGCCCAGCTCCCTTGTCTCCACGCCCCAGACGCTACCGTGGGTCGCGCAGGCTGCCGACCGGGGAGAGGATCAGTCCATGGCGCCGTCCGAGGATGACCCCGGCAGCGGCAGGCGCGCGCACCGTCGCTCGGAGCCTCCGGTCCGCACGGCGACCGCACGGCACTACCTCATGTGCCGACCGGACCACTTCACCGTGAGCTACGAGATCAACCCCTGGATGGATGCGAGCCTGCCGACGGACCGCGACCTCGCGGTCGCGCAGTGGCAGGAGCTGCGCGATCTCTACGTGTCCCTGGGTCACACCGTCGAGCTGATCGACCCGATCCCCGACCTTCCGGACATGGTGTTCGCGGCGAACGGTGCGACGGTGCTCGACGGCGTCGTCTACGCGTCGCACTTCCACCACGAGGAGCGACGCGGCGAGGGACCGGCGTACCTGCGCTGGTTCGAGGAGCGCGGCTATGCGACGCACGCGGCGACCGAGGTCAACGAAGGACAGGGCGACGTCCTCCTCGTCGGTGGCCTGCTGCTGGCCGGCACCGGGTTCCGCACCACCCTGGCGGCGCACGCGGAGCTCCAGGAGGTGCTCGGTCGCCCGGTGATCTCCCTCTCGTTGGTGAACCCGCACTTCTACCACCTCGACACCGCGCTGACCGTGCTCGACGAGTCCGACGGGCGCGCCGAGATCGCCTACTTCCCGGCGGCCTTCTCGCCCGGCTCGCAGCGCGTGCTGCGTCACCTGTTCCCCGACGCCCTCGTCGTCGGCGCCGACGACGCCGGGGCGCTCGGGCTGAACGCCGTCAGCGACGGCCTGCACGTCGTCGTGAGCCCGCAGGCGGTGTCGTACCAGGAGCAGCTGCGAGATCGGGGCTTCGAGCCCATCCCCGTCGACACCTCCGAGCTGCTCAAGGGTGGCGGCGGGGCGAAGTGCTGCACGCTCGAGCTGTGCACGACGTCCTCCGTCGCGGCCGCGGCAGCAGACCCGAGTGCGGCGCGAGGCTCGGGCGACCCGGACGGGCCGGGCGCCTCGGACGGGGCCGAGGGGCCGGAGGGGCCGGAGGGGCCGGACGGTGACGGCAGGAGGGATGCCGCCGCATGACCAGGGACACCGGGACCGTCGGAGCCTCGCGGCTGGCCCCGAACTACCACCCGCTCCCCGTCACGCTCGTGACCGGCGAGAACGCCCGGGTGCGGGACACCGAGGGGCGCGAGTACATCGACATGCTCGCCGGCTACTCGGCCCTGAACTTCGGCCACCGGCACCCGGCTCTCGTCGCGGCCGCGCACGCCCAGCTCGACCGGATGACCCTGACCTCGCGCGCGTTCGGTCACGACCTGCTCGAGCCGTTCGCCACTGCCCTGGCCGCCCTCGCTGCTCCCGCGCTCGCCGCCCCCGACCCCCTCGTGCTCCCGATGAACACGGGTGCCGAGGCCGTCGAGACCGCCGTGAAGGCCGCCCGAAAGTGGGGCTACGAGATCAAGGGCGTCCCGCACGAGCGGGCGACGATCGTGGTCGCCGCCGGGAACTTCCACGGGCGCACCACGACGATCGTCTCGTTCTCGACGGACGACGACGCCCGGCGCCACTTCGGGCCGTTCACTCCCGGCTTCCGCGTCGTGCCGTTCGGTGACGCCCACGCGCTCGCGGACGCGGTGGACGAGACGACCGTCGCCGTGCTGATCGAGCCGATCCAGGGTGAGGCGGGAGTGATCATGCCGCCGCCCGACTACCTCGCCGACGTCCGCCGCATCTGCGACGTCGCCGGGGCGCTGCTCATCGCCGACGAGATCCAGTCCGGTCTCGGCCGCACCGGCACGACCTTCGCCTGCGAGCTGTGGGGCGTGCGTCCGGACCTGATGACGCTCGGCAAGGCTCTCGGCGGGGGGATCCTGCCGGTCTCGGCGGTGGTCGGCTCGGCCGAGGTGCTCGGCGTGCTGACCGCCGGCACGCACGGATCGACGTTCGGCGGCAACCCGCTCGCCTGCGCGGTCGGCCTTGCGGTGATCGAGCTGCTTCGCAGCGGCACCCACCAGGCGCGAGCCCGGGACCTCGGCGCGACGCTGCACGCGAGGCTCGGCGGCCTGGTCGAGGACGGTCGGCTCGCCGCGTCACGCGGCGTCGGTCTCTGGGCGGGTGTCGACCTGCCGGCCGACCGGGGCAGCGGCCGGCGGCTGTGCGAGGCACTGGCCGACCGCGGCGTGCTCGCGAAGGACACGCACGGGTCGACGATCCGTCTCGCTCCCCCGCTCACGATCCCGCGGGCCGACCTCGACCTCGCCCTCGACCGGCTCACGGACGCGCTCGCCTGAGCCGCGTCTCGACCGCGGCGTCCCCTCGACCGCGGCGTCCCCTCGACTGCTGTGTTCTCTCGACCGCGGCGCTCTCTCGACTGCTGTGTTCTCTCGACCGCGGCGTCCCCTCGACTGCTCAGGCGTCGGTCTCCCGCGACCGCGTCGTCACGATCATCACCGGGCAGGCGGAGTGGTGCAGCACCGCCTGGCTCGTGGAGCCGAGCAGCAGACCGGCGAACCCGCCCCGGCCTCGTGACCCGACCACGACGAGGTCCGAGGCCGTCGAGAACTCCGTGAGCAGCTCGGCGCCGGTGCCGTCGAGCACGTGCCGGCGTACCGTCACGCCCTCGTGACCGACGAGTGCCCGGTCGACGACGACGTTGAGGCCCTCGGTGACGTCGGCGAGGATCTGCTCGTGATCGACGGGCGCCGGCAGCCACGCGAGCATGCCGGTGCCGGTGCCGATCGGGACCCCGGCGATCACGAAGAGCTCGGCTCCCCACACCTCCGCCTCGCGGATCGCCGCGGCGAGCGCGGCCTCGGCGGCGGGCGACCCGTCCACCCCGACGACGATCCGATGGATGGGACGGACGGGCGGGATCGCGTGCTCGCCACCCGCGGCGTCGCGCTTCGAGCGCGACTCCGGCACGGTCGGCTGCTCGTCGGCCGTCAAACCGGCCGCGGCGAACATCGCACTGGCCTGCGGGCTTCGCTGCACCCCGGCGAGCGGCACGACCACGGTCGGGCAGTGCGCGTGCGCCGGCAGCGCCGACGAGACCGTCCCGAGCAGACGGTCCGCGAAGCCGCCCCGACCGCGGGTGCCGACGACGACGAGGCTCACCTCGCGGGACATCTCGACGAGGACGCCCGCGGCGTCACCGGTCGCGATCGACGCGGTGACAGGGACGCCGAACCGCTCGGCGCGGGTCGTCGCCTCCGTCAGGACGACCCGGGCGCCCTCCTGGATCGCGGTGTCGTCCAGGGCGGCGTACCCGCCGTCCAGGGACGCCGCCGCGAAGGACGGCAAGGAGTAGGAGCAGACGATCGAGAGCGGACGCCCGTGCGCCTTGGCCTCGGCTCCCGCCCACTCGAGCGCGTGCAGGCTCGCCGTCGACCCGTCGACCCCCACCAGCACGGTGTCGTTGTGCGTCATCGCCACTCCCCTCTCGGACCTCCTGGGCCTCCGAGGCGAGCGACCTGACGCAGCCACCGGCGACGTCGGGACACGCGTGCATCGGAGGGTCCTGCGTGATCGATCCTTGACCAGCCCTTGACGACCGTCAAGCCGGCCGCGCGACCGTCACTCGACCGCCGTGCGGCGCTCGCGTCAGGCCACGAGGTAGGCCGACCACGCCGGCTCGGTGCGCCCGACGACGCTCGCGAGCGCGGCGGCGCCCCGGGGAGCGCGCGGCTCGAACGGGAGTGACCAGCCGAGCTCGGACAGGAGCCGGTCGGCCTTGCGGTGGTTGCAGCGGCGGCAGGCCGCGACGACGTTGGTCCACTCGTGCCGCCCACCACGCGATCGGGGGACGACATGGTCCACGGTGTCCGCACCCTCCCCACAGTAGGCGCAACGGCCCTGGTCACGCTGCATCACCGTGCGGCGGGTGGGGGGCACGGTGCGACGGACGGGGACGTGGACGTAGCGCGTCAGGCACAGCACGAGGGGCACCGGGAGCTCGTCGTGCTCGGAGTGGAGCATCCGCCCGTCGGTCTCCAGGACCGTCGCCTTCCCGGTGAGCACGAGCACGACGGCCCGTCTGAGCGTGACCACGCACAGCGGCTCCAGGCTCGCGTTGAGCAGCAGCGTGCGGCGTGGTGGGACCCCGAGCATCAGCACGGCGACTCCTTGGCCAGATCGGCAGGCCCGTCTGGCTGTCCGGGCCCGGCTGGGGGAGGTGCTAGCGGTGTCAGAGTACGGGACGACGACGGCCTCGGTCGCATGGGCGAACCGAGGCCGTGTCGCGAAGCTCCTGCGGACCCGAGCCGGCGTGCCACGGGTCAGCGGTCGTTCAGCAGCCGATCAGCAGCCGATCAGCCCAGCCGGATGAACACCGGGCTGCTCTGCCAGATGCTCCGGAACTGGACCGTCATGCCGGTGCGGGGAGCGTCGATCTCCATGTTGCCGCCGGCGTAGATGGCCACGTGACCGGGTGACCAGATGAGGTCCCCCGGCAGGGCGTCGGCGCGGGAGATGATCGTCCCGGCGTAGTGCTGACCCGCGTCGGTGCGGGGAAGGTGGATGCCGAGCTGTGCGTACACGTACGACGTGAAGCCGGAGCAGTCGAAGCCGGCCGGCGTGGTGCCGCCGTAGCGGTACGGGACGCCGACGTACCGGGCCGCGATCTCGAGCACCGCGTTGCCGGACACCGACTGCGGGATCGGGGCGTTGACGGTACGGACGCTCGACCGCGAGACGGTCCGCACGACCCGCTTCACGGGCGGCGCGACGGCCGTGACCTCGGGGAGGTCGAACGACCACTGCGTCGAGTCGGCGACCGAGACGACCGGGGAGGTCTCGAGCACGGCTCGAGCCGCTCCGGTGAGCGCGGCGGTGTCGACCGACGGGACCGAGGCGGACGCGGCCTCGCTCGACGGGGCCGCCGCGGCGGGCGACGCGAGCATCGAGACCACGAGGCCCGAGGACGCGGCGACGACGGCGGTTCGACGTCCGACGGTGGCCATGCTGCCCGTGGCGGCGTTGGCGAAATCTGTCAGGGGGGTGACGGGGCGGCGCGCCGCACGATGGCGGGCTCCTGTGGTGCTGTCGATCACGCGTTGCCTCTCCGGTACGCCTACGGGGTGAGCTGTCGGGTTCGGGTGGGAGATACACCCGGCCGTCCGTCCGTCGAGATCGACGACCGTCCGGCTTCACCCCAAGGGCGCTGTCGCCAGCACCCAGAATTGGGTCCCCCGCCCCTGCCGGCGGATCGTACGGAACCGCGTGCGGCGGCAGGATTCGGCGTTCCGCACACGGGCTCCCACGGAGGAGGGTTCCGAGGAGCAGGACGACCGTACCCGAGGGTTCGCGCGATTGTCACGCTCCGGTCACGGAGATTCTTCTCATCTTGCGTGCGGCGTGGGCACGACCCCGTGCGCCGGCGGACCGCCTGGGACCTTCATCCCAAGTTCGGCGCGTGGTTCCCGGCCCGGACGAAGATGTGCCGCGCGACGTCGTCCGGGAGGTCCAGCACCGTCGCCGCGCCGGGCTCACCGACGGTCGTGAGGCCGTCCGTACGCTCGACGGTGATCTCGCCGCCCGGACGCACGCCGGCGGCGGCGAGCCGCGAGAGGAGCTCGACGTCGGTCTGCACCGGCTCCCCGAGCCGGGCGACCACGACGCGCACGGGACCGTCCGCCCCCCCGACGTCGACCCCCAGGAGCGGGCGGACCCCGTCGAGGAACGACTCTCCGGGACGGTCGTCGCCGAGCTCCTGAAGGCCCGGGATCGGATTCCCGTACGGCGAGTGGTGAGGATGGTCGAGCAGCGCCACGAGCCGCCTCTCGACCCGGTCGCTCATGACGTGCTCCCAGCGGCACGCCTCCTCGTGCACGAGCTCCCACTCGAGACCGATCACGTCGGTGAGGAGACGCTCCGCGAGGCGGTGCTTGCGCATCACGCGCATGGCCTTGACCCGGCCGTCCTCGGTCAGCTCGAGGTGGCGGTCCCCGCTCACGACGACGAGGCCGTCGCGCTCCATCCGGGCCACCGTCTGGGAGACCGTCGGCCCCGAGTGCCCGAGCCGCTCGGCGATGCGGGCGCGCAGCGGCGTGATGCCCTCTTCCGCGATCTCGAAGATCGTGCGCAGGTACATCTCGGTCGTATCGATCAGATCGCTCATGGTGCCTGCCTCCGGATGCTCCGACGTCGCTGCGCCAAGGCTACGGTGCGTGTCCATCCGCGCGCCCGGGACGAGCCTGCGACGTGTGCGGGACGTTCGCCGCGCGCGTCCGCTCGCCCGACTATCCTCGGGACCGTGCCCGACGCCCCCCGCATCGTGATCCCTGCCGACCTCCTGCCCGCGGACGGGAGGTTCGGGTCGGGTCCGAGCAAGGTCCGCCCCGCCGCCGTCGACGCCCTCGCGGGACGGGGCCGCGCGCTCCTGGGCACGTCCCACCGCCAGTCGCCGGTGCGGTCGCTGGTCCGACAGGTCCGTGACGGGCTCGCCACCTTCTTCGCCCTGCCCGACGGCTACGAGATGGTCCTCGGGAACGGTGGCTCGACGGCGTTCTGGGACGCGGCGACGCTGTGCCTCGTGCGCGAGCACGCCCAGCACGCCGCGTTCGGCGAGTTCGGCGCGAAGTTCGCCGCTGCCACCTCACGCGCCCCGTTCCTCGCGCCGTCGACGGTCCGCACCGCCGAGCCGGGCAGCCTCGCCCACCCGAGCCCGGAGGAGGGCGTCGACGTGTACGCCTGGCCGCAGAACGAGACGTCGACCGGCGTGGTCGCGCCGGTGCGACGCGTTCCGGGCTCGCGCGAGCAGGGGGCGCTGATCGTGATCGACGCGACGTCGGCGGCAGGCGGCGTGGCGGTCGACGTCGCCGAGACCGACGCCTACTACTTCGCCCCGCAGAAGAGCTTCGCGTCAGACGGAGGGCTCTGGCTCGCCGCGCTCTCGCCCGCGGCCGTCGCCCGCGTCGAGGAGGTCGAGTCGAGCGGCCGCTGGATCCCGGAGTTCCTCTCGATCCGGACGGCGCTGACCAACTCGCGGTTGGACCAGACGCTCAACACCCCGGCGATCGCGACGCTCGTCCTCCTCGCGGAGCAGCTCGAGTGGATGCTGGGCCAGGGCGGTCTGCCGTGGGCGGCCGCGCGGACCGCGGAGTCCGCCGGGCACCTGTACGGCTGGGCCGAGTCGCGCGACTGGGCGACGCCGTTCGTCGTCGACCCTGCCCACCGGTCGCCGGTCGTGGGCACGATCGACCTCGACGCGACGATCGACGCGGCGCAGGTCGCGCGGGTGCTCCGGGAGAACGGCGTCGTCGACGTCGAGCCGTACCGGAAGCTCGGCCGCAACCAGCTCCGGATCGCGATGTTCCCCGCAGTCGAGCCCGAGGACGTCCGTGCCCTCACCGCCTGCGTCGACCACGTGGTCGACCACCTTGTCTGACACCTCCGACCGTTCCGGCACGCCCGACCTGCCGGACACGCCGGACGTGCCGGACACGCCCGACCTACCCGAGATCAGCGACCCCGGGGCCCCCGTCCCGGCGCCACGTCTGCAGCGCGACCGCGTCACGGTCGCGCTCTACTCGACGTTCACGACGTGGGGCTGGTTCCTGTACAGCTTCTCGCCCGCGATCCCGCTGATCGCCGCGGAGCAGGGGATCTCGCGCGCGCAGGCGGGCCTGCACGGCACGGCACTCGCCGCCGGCACCGCCGGGAGCGGCTTCCTCACGGGCTACCTGAACCCTCGGCTCGGGCGCCGCAACGTCCTGCGCCTGGGCGGCGGCGTGCTGGTCGCCGGCCTCGCGCTCCTGGTCAGCGGGCGCACGCTCGCGATGACCTTGCCGGCGACGCTCGTGATCGGCATGGGGGGAAGCCTCATGATCTCCGCGGCGCAGCCCGCGCTGGCCGTGCACCACCACGAGGCGAGCAGCGCCGCCCTGACCGAGGCCAACGGCGTCGGCGCACTGGTCGGGCTCCTCGCGCCGCTCGCGCTCGGGTTCGCGGTCGGCCTCGGTCTCGGCTGGCGGCCCGCCGTCGGGGCGACCGCCGTCCTCGTGCTCGCGATGGTCGTGCTCGTGAGTCGGCTCCCCCGTGTCGCCGCGCTCGACCCGCGGCGCCTCGCCCGCCCGGCGGATCCGTCCGCCGGACCCGCCACGACGCCGGTGACACCCCCGCGCCGTGCCGGGTTCTCCGCGGCGTTCTGGTTCTTCATGGCAGCCGTCGTGATGGCGGTCGCGATCGAGAACGCGACGACGTACTGGGCCTCGGACATGTTGCGGACCCAGACCTCGATCAGTGCCGGGCTGGCGTCGGCCGCAGTGACCGCGCTCGTCGCCGGGATGTCGGTCGCGCGGTTCACGCTGGGCCCGCTCTCGCTCCGGGTGTCGCCCGAGTCGTTGCTGATCGGCTCGTTCGCCCTCGCCGGCGTCGGCTGGCTGGTCTTCTGGTTGTCGTCGGCGCCCGCGCTCGCGCTGCTCGGGCTCGTCGTCGCGGGCCTCGGGTACGGGGCTCAGTACCCGATCGGGGTCGTGCTCGTGCTGCGAGCCTCGGCCGGGCGCCCCGACGCGGCACAGGCGCGATCGTCCTTCGCCTCGGGCGGCGCGCTCGCCGTCGCGCCGTTCCTCCTCGGCGCGACAGCCGACGCCCTCGGCACGCACACCGCGTTCCTGCTGATCCCGGTGCTTCTCCTGCTCGGCGCTCTCGCCGTCGCGGCCGGTCGCGGTGCGCTGCTCCGCGCCGCGACCACGGTCACCGCCTGACGGCGGTACGTCCGGTCAGGCCGCGGTGACTGCGCCCGAGGCGTCCCGCACGCCGGCGTCGATCACGGCGTCCTCGATCTCGTCGTCCCCGTGCCGGACCTGGACGTGCGGGCGGTGCATCACCTGGTACTGGACCTGGAGGTTCCAGTGCCGACGCGTCCACAGCGCCGCTCCGCCCGCCACGAGCAAGGCCGTGATCGACCCGATCCCGATCGACCAGCGCGCACCGAACTGCTCGCCGATCCACCCGACGATCGGTGAGCCGATCGGGGTCGCACCGAGAAAGACCATCATGTACAACGCCATCACCCGCCCCCGTACAGCGGGAGCCGTGCTCATCTGGATCGCCGAGTTCGCCGCCGTCATCATCGTCAGGGAGGCGAGGCCGACCGGGATGCTCGCGATCGCATAGGAGGCGTACGTCGGCATCAACGCCATGACCCCGCTCGCGATGCCGAACGCGAACGCGGCCCCCACGACGAGCCGCACGCGCGGTCGCTCACGTCGTGCCGCGAGCAGCGCACCCGAGAGCGAGCCGATCGCGAGCACCGAGCCGAGGATGCCGTACTCGCCCGCACCCTTGCCGAAGACGGTGCGCGCCATCATGGCGCTCGTGAGCTGGAAGTTGAGGCCGAACGTCGACACCACCCCGACGACCACCATGATCACCACGATGTCGCTGCGGCCGCGGACGTACCGCATCCCCTCCCGGATCTGACCGCGTGCGCGGGTCGTGCTCGGCAGGCGCCGAAGCTGGTCGACCTTCATCACGACCAGCGCGAGGATCGTCGCGCCGAACGTCACCCCGTTGATCATGAAGACCCAGCCCGTGCCGACCCAGGCGATCATCAGGCCGGCGACGCCCGGGCCGATCAGGCGAGCGGCGTTGAACGAGGCGCTGTTGAGCCCGACGGCGTTCGACAGCTTGTCCTGCGGCACCAGCTCCGCGACGAAGGTCTGCCGCACCGGGCCGTCGACCGCGGAGACGCAGCCGAGCAGCGTAGCGAAGACGTAGACGTGCCAGAGCTGGGCGTGTCCGCTGAGCACCAGCGCCCCGAGACCGAGCGCGAGCACGCCCAGCCCCGCCTGGGTGGCCATCAGGAGCTTGCGACGGTCCACCCGGTCGGCGAGCACACCGGCCCACGCCGAGAGCGCCAGCACCGGGGCGAACTGCAGCGCGGTGACGATCCCGACGGCGACGCCCGAGTTCGCCGACAGCACGGTGAGGACGAGCCAGTCCTGCGCGACGCGCTGCATCCACGTCCCGACGTTCGACACGAGAGCGCTTGCGAACCACAGTCGGTAGTTGTGGAAACGCAGCGAGGCAAAGGTCGGGTTCACGCAGGTCTACTTCCAGCAGGGCACGGTCAGGATCATCGGGTGGACGCTCGGGGTGGCGGGCAGTGCGGTCATCCGGCCGCGATCCTGCGGAGGAGCTCGCTCGACCGGGCCAGCACGGCCCGCTCCTCCGATGTCAGGGAGCCGAGCCGCCGGGTCAGCCACGCATCCCGGCGGCGGCGGGTCTCCCGGAGCTCCGCGACGCCCGCCTCGGTCACCGAGACGAGCACCTGGCGCCCGTCGGTCGGGTGCTCCGACTTCTGAACGAGGCCGAGCTCGTCGAGCGCGTTCACGGTTCGGGTCATGGACGGCGGGCGCATCCGCTCGTGGTCCGCGAGCGAGCCGGGGGACATCGGTCCGACCTTGTCCAGGGCCGCCAGCACGGCGTACTGGCCGTCCGAGAGGTCCGCCTCGCCGCGTTGGCTTCGAAGCTGTCGGTGCAGCCGGCTCACCGAGATGCGGAGCTCGGCGCTCAGGGTCGCCGGACGACAGCTCGACACCGACGGCGGCGCGGGCTCGGCGGGGCGGGCGACGTCGGCCGCGGGGGGAAGGGAAGAACGCATACCGTGAGTCTACGTCATTACCCTAGGTAATGACCAGTCGACGGCAGTGCGACCGGACCGGCCGCTGAACGTCGTGAGGACGGCGCCGGCCTCGAAGGCTACGGGCGGCCGAGCGCCCGGTACGTCCAGCCGGCGCGGCGCCACGCGGCGGGGTCGAGCACGTTCCGCCCGTCGACGATCGCCTTGGTCCGCACGACCTGGGCGAGCTCCTCGGGATCCAGCGCCCGGTACTCGGCCCACTCGGTCGCGAGGAGCACGACGTCCGCACCGGCGGCCGCCTCGAGTGCGGTCTCGGCGAACGTCAGGTCCGGCCAGGCCCGCTGCGCGTTCCCGATCGCCTGCGGGTCGGTGACCGTCACGTGTGCACCCTGCAGCTGCATCTGAGCCGCGACCGACAGCGCCGGGGAGTCCCGCACGTCGTCGCTGTCCGGCTTGAACGCCGCGCCCAGCACCGCGACCCGGCGCCCGACGATCGACCCCGCGCACACCTCACGGGCCAGGTCGACCGTCCGCACCCGGCGTCGCATGTTGATCGAGTCGACCTCCCGCAGGAACGACAAGGCCTGATCGACACCGAGCTCACCGGCACGCGCCATGAACGCCCGGATGTCCTTCGGCAGGCACCCACCCCCGAACCCGAGACCGGCGTTCAGGAACTTGCGGCCGATGCGCACGTCGTGCCCGATCGCGTCCGCCAGCGCCGTGACGTCCGCACCGGTCGCCTCGCACAGCTCCGCCATCGCGTTGATGAAGGAGATCTTCGTCGCCAGGAACGAGTTCGCCGCGACCTTCACCAGCTGCGCGGTCGCGTAGTCCGTCACCACGAGCGGGACACCCTCGGACAGCGGCGTCGCGTACACCTCGTCCAGCAGAGCCTTCGCCGCGCTGCCGGCCGACGTCGCCACACCCGCGTCGTCGGTCGGCAGGCCGTAGACCAGCCGGTCCGGGTGCAACGTGTCCTGGACCGCGAAGCCCTCGCGCAGGAACTCCGGGTTCCACACCAGGGTCGCACCCGACGGGGCGAGCAGGTCACCCAGGCGTTCCGCCGTGCCCACCGGGACGGTCGACTTCCCCGCGACCACGTCACCAGGGCGCACGTGCGCGAGGAGTCCCTCGAATGCCGTGTCGACGAACGACAGGTCGGCGGCGAACTCGTTGCGCTTCTGCGGGGTCCCGACGCACACGAAGTGCACCTGGCACCCGGCGATCTCGCTCAGCTCGGTCGTGAACCGGAGCCGACCGGACGCCGACGTCTGCGCGAGCAGCTCCGGCAACCCCGGCTCGAAGAACGGCGCCCGCCCCTCGGACAACGCGGCGATCTTCGCGGCGTCGACATCCACCCCGACGACCTCGTGCCCGAGCGCCGCCATCGCACCCGCGTGCACCGCTCCCAGGTAGCCACAACCGATCACGGACACTCGCACGGCGGGCCCTTCTCTCCGGTCGGTTTCGCCCGACGTCGATGATGCCGCACCCGTGCGACCGCGGCACCCGCGGACCGCTCCCCGACGGGTGCGGTCCGCGGGCCGACGCGAGACGACGGGCGCGACCCGGTCAGATGCCCAGCGCGGCCTTGATCGGACCGAGCGTGAAGTAGACGACGAACAGGATGCTCGCGCCCCACATGAGCGGGTGGACGTCGCGGGCCTTGCGCACCGCGAGCTTGATGACGACGTAGCTGATGAAGCCCGCGCCGATCCCCGACGTGATCGAGTAGGTGAACGGCATGACGATCAGCGTGAGGAACGCCGGGATCGCGAGCTCGATGTTCTTCCAGTCGATGCCCGAGACCTGCATCACCATGAGGAAGCCGACCACGACGAGCGCCGGGGTCGCAGCCTCCGACGGGACCATGCCCACGATCGGGGACAGGAACGTCGCGAGCAGGAACGCCGCACCGGTGACCACCGACGCCAGACCCGTCCGCGCGCCGTCGCCGACACCCGCGGCGGACTCGATGAACCCGGTGTTCGACGAGACGCTGCCCAGGCCACCCGCTGCCGCGGCGACGGCGTCGACCACCAGGATCTGCTTGGTGTTGACGGGGTTGCCCTTCTCGTCGAGCAGCCCTGCCTCGCTGCCGATCGCGACCATCGTGCCCATCGTGTCGAAGAAGTCCGTCAGGACCAGCGAGAAGACGAACAGCACGACCGCGGTGATCCCGACCGTGCCCACCGACCCGAACAGGGAGAACTTGCCGAGCAGGCCGAAGTTCGGCAGCGAGACGAGCGAGTGCGGCACGGCCGGGACGTTCAGCTCCCACCCCGTCGGGTTCTTGCCGTCCGGGGTCTGGGCACCGATCTTGGCGACCGCCTGGAGGATCACGGCCAGGACGGTCGAGCCGAGGATCGCGATGAGGATCGCGCCCTTCACCTTGCGCACCATGAGGATGATCGCGAGCACCAGCCCGACGGCGAACACGAGGATCGGCCACGACGAGAGCGAGCCGCCGATGCCGAGCTCGACGGGGGTCGCGTGGCTTGCGGGGATCCGGACGAACCCGGAGTCGACGACCCCGATGAACGCGATGAACAGGCCGATGCCGACGCTGATCGCGATCTTCATCTCGTGCGGGACCGCCTTGAAGACGGCCTCCCGGAACCCGGAGAGCACCAGCGCGAGGATGACGATGCCCTCGATGACGACCAGGCCCATCGCATCCGGCCACGACATGCCGGGCAGCGACGCGATCGAGTAGGCGACGAACGCGTTGAGCCCCAGGCCGGTCGCGATCGCGAGCGGGAAGTTGGCACCGACGCCCATCGCGATCGACATCACCCCCGCGACGAGCGCGGTCGCGGCGGCGACCATGGCGAGGTTCGGCGACGTGCCCCCGCCGAGGTAGTGACCGGTCCCGTCCTTGACGGTGCCGACGATGAGCGGGTTGAGCACGATGATGTAGCTCATCGTGAAGAAGGTCACGAGGCCACCGCGGACCTCGGCACCGATGGTCGATCCGCGTTCGGTGATCTTGAAGTAGCGGTCGAGCCCGCTGAGCGCGGTCGCCGGCTTCGGGGAGGTGGTGGTTGCCATGCGCAAATACTGGCAGAACCTTCACAGGACGAGCACCACCGTGCGAGACCTGGGACGCCGCGGCCGTGGCGCGCCGGGCATCCGGTGCGCACCGGAGCCGCTCGCGGCTTATGGTCGCCGCGTGAGCCCCTTCTCGGTCCTCGTCGTGTGCACCGGCAACGTGTGCCGGTCGCCCGCGGTGGAGCGGCTGCTCGCGGCGAGACTGACCGAGGACGTCCACGTGATCAGCGCCGGAACACGTGCGCTCGTCGGAGCGCCGATCTCGGCACCGATGGTCCCGCTGATCGAAGCGGCCGGCGGGTCGGTCGACGGCTTCGTCGCACGCGCGGTCACCGACCAGCTCGTCGAGGGGGCCGACGTCGTCATCGCTGCGGCCCGCGAGCATCGCTCGATCGTGGTCGGGTCGCACCCGCCCGCGCTCCTGAAGGCGTTCACGTTGCGCGAGCTGGCCCGCCTCGCGGCCCTCGTCGATCCCGCCGCGCTCCCGGCCGGGTCACCCGCCGAGCGCTTCCGGGCGCTGGTCCCGCTCGCCCGCGCGGCCCGTGGACGCGTGCTGGTCCCACCCGAGGAGGATGACGTCGTCGACCCGTACGGGCACCGTCGGCGCGTCTACCGAACCTCGTTCGACCAGCTCGCCCCCGCGGTCGACGAGATCGTCCGGGTCCTTCTCCCCCGCCCACCGGGATCGCACGTCGGCGCGGCGTGACGTCGCGCCGGATCCCCACCGACCCGTCGTCGCGAACCGACGCCGCCGCTCCGGCCGCCGTCCGAGCGCCTCAGATCACCAGGACCGACACGAGCCCGCGGCCGTAGCCCTTCACGCTCGCCGCGAGGTTGTTGCGCCGCACGTACGCCGGCACCCAGCTCGCCACGTCGGCCGGCAGCGTCTCCCCCGGGGCGTACGTCGCGTAGAGACGCAGGTGCGGAGCCCCCTCGGCGTTGAACAGCGAGGCCATCACGTTGAGGATCTCCGCGGCGTTGTCGAACAGCGCCGGCGGCAGGAACCCGTCGTCGATCGCCGCCTGAGCCGTCTGCACGGGGATCAGCGCGATCGCTGCGCCGAGGCACGCGGCGAGCGGTTCGTCGATCACGACGAGGGCGCTGAGCCTCAGCTGGTCGTCCACGTAGACGCCCGTGACGGCGCCCGGGAACGTCGTCGGGTCGACGGCATCGGCACCGGTCTCGATGTCCACGTCACGACCGAGCATGCCCTCGAGGAGGTCGCGGACCTCCATCCCGGCGGGGAGCGGGGTCTGGATCATGCGAGCACCGGCTCGATCGCGTCGCGGAACGACTCCGCGGTGAACGGCTTGGCGATCAGGAACAGGGCGCCCTCGGTGTCGGCGAGTGCCCGCATCTCCGGCGAGCCCTCCGACGTGACGAACCCGAGCGGGACGTCGTGCCCCTCCGCATTGATCGCGCGGAGCAGCTCGATCCCCGTCATCTCGGGCATGTTCCAGTCCGAGAGCACGAGGTCCGGCGGGTCGGAGCGGACGATGCCGAGAGCGGCCGCACCGTCGGCGGCCTCGGTGATGTCCCACCAGTCGTACCCGGCCTGGCGCAGCGTGCGGATGACGATCTGCCTCATCACCCTGCTGTCATCCGCGATCAGGACTCTCATCGCGGTACCTCCTTCGTCATGATCCGGCATGCAGGTCGCGGCGCGACCACGTTCTCGGGGAGCCCGGTGCCCGGACGGCCCCGTTCTCAGGGAAGGTGCAGGACGCGGACGATCATCAGGCGACCCCGCCACGAGAGCAGGACCTCCTCGATGATCGTCCCCGACGCGTCCGGGATCGTCGTGGCGACGTGGGGAAGACCCAGGTCGCCGTTCGTCGCGACGATCGACTTGATGTTGCCGCCGACGACGTTCGCGATCTCACCGAACGCATCGACCAGGTCCTCGTCGCCGAGGTCCTCGGCGGGGTCGAGGCAGAGCAGCGCACGAGCGAGGTCGTCGGCGGTGGACCGCTCCGTCAGGAGCACGGCGCGCCCGGACCAGTCGCCGGCAAGGTCGACCCATGCGACGACGGGCTCGGCGAACGGCATCGGCGCGCCGATCCACGGTGTCAGCTTGCCCTCCTCGCCGTCGACGAGCGCGGCGAACACCTCCTCGGCCACCGAGAGCACGAGGTCAGAGGTCAGCAGGGTGGCAGTCATACCGTCTCCTCCATCGGCAGCAGTCCCAGCAGGTCGAGCTTGTCGCGGATCGCGTCCGCGGTGAACGGCTTGATCACGTACTCGTGGGCGCCCGCCGCGAGGGCCCGGACGATGTGACCGTGCTCGCTCTCGGTGGTCACCATCATCAGCGTGACCCCTCGCAGCTCCGGCTGCTCGCGCACCCGGTTGACGAAGGTCAGGCCGTCCATGACGGGCATGTTCCAGTCGATGCAGGCGAGCTCGACGGGACCGTGCTCGGCCAGCGCGTCGAGCGCCTCCTGACCGTTGCCCGCGTCGATGGTCTCGTAGCCGAAGTCTCGAAGGATCCCGCCGACGATGCGGCGCATCGCCCGGGAGTCGTCGATCACCAGTGCCCTCATCAGCGCGCTCCTTGCCGTGGTCGGTAGACCGAGCCGCGGCTGATCGCGACCCGCTCCCAGGTGTCGTCGAGACCGACGGTCGTCTCAGCGGCGCCGAGGACGAGGAACCCGTCCGGGGCCATGTGCTGCTGGACGCGACGAAGGATCGCCTGCTTCGTCGGCTGGTCGAAGTAGATGAGGACGTTCCGCAGGAACACGAGGTCGAACCGCGGCCCGGCCGGCGGCGCGTGCAGGAGGTTGTGCCGCTCGAACGAGATCTTCGCGCGGAGCTCGCGACTGATCCGCCAGCCGGCACCCTCCCGGGAGAAGTGCCGCACGAGCATCGGTGCCGGCAGCCCCCGGTTGACCTCGAGCTGGCTGTAGAGGCCCTCCTTGGCCCGCCCCAGCACCTGGTCGGAGAGGTCCGTCGCCACGATCTCGAGCTGGGTCCCGCGACAGCGGACGTCCTCGGCGAGCGTCATCGCGATGCTGTACGGCTCCTGACCCGTCGAGCAGGCCGCGCTCCACACCCGGAGCCGGAGGAGTGCGCCTCGGGAGGCGATGAGCTCCGGGACGATGTCTGCGGTCAGGGCGGTGAACGGGGTCGAGTCGCGGAACCAGGAGGTCTCGTTCGTCGTCAGGGCCTCGACCATGAGCTCGAGGTCCTGCGGGCGTTCGGTGCGTCGGACGGATCGCACGTAGTCGTCGACGCCCGCGACACCCGCTTCCCGTGCGAGCGGGAGCAACCGGCTCTCGACGAGGTACTCCTTGCCGGGCTCGAGCATGATCGCGCTCCGCTGCCGGACGAGGGTCGCCACGTAGGTGAACGTCTCCGAGGTCACGGCCATCGCGAGCCTCCTGTCGAGATCGGACGGACGCCTGTCGGAACCGGTGCGCGCATACCCGGCGGCGGGGAGGTGCTCGCGCGGACGATGTCGGTGACGGTCGCCGCAACCCGGTCGAGCGGGAGGACACGGTGGGCGAGGCCCGCCGTGGCGACTGCGCCGGGCATGCCCCAGACGACGCTCGTCGCCTCGTCCTGGACGACGACCGTGCCGCCTGCCTCGACGATGTCGGCGCACCCGGCGCGGCCGTCGGAGCCCATGCCGGTCAGGACGACCGCGAGCAGGTCCCCGCCGAACGCGCGCTCCGCCGAGCGGAACATCACATCCACCGACGGGCGGCAGAAGTTCACCGGAGGCGTCTGGGTGAGGACCGTGCTCGCCCCGCGCGCGGAGCGACGGACCTCGAGGTGGAAGTCCCCGGGCGCGACGTACACCGTCCCCGGGACCAGCTCCTCGCCGCCGACGACCTCGACCACGGTCGACGGGCCCTGGCGATCGAGGCGGGCGGCGAGCTGCCGGGTGAACAGCGGCGGCATGTGCTGGACGACGAGCACCGGGACCGGGAGCGGGGCCGCGAGCCCGGTGAGCACCCGGGACAGCGCCTCGGGGCCGCCGGTGGAGGACCCGATGACGACGGCACGCACGACCCGGCCGGCCGGTTCCTCGCGCGTCGTGACCGGGGTCGTCGGAACGGGCGCCGTCCGGGCTCCTGGGGTCGCAGCTGCACCGAGATCCGGGCGGCCACGCCCCTGCGTGACGGTCAGACCCGGGACCGGGACGAGGGCCCGGATCTTCGGCAGGAGCTGATCGGCGACCCGCGCCAGCGACTCCTGCACGCTGCCGACGTTGGCGGGCTTGGTGACGTAGTCGCTCGCTCCCGCGCCGAGCGCATCCAGCGTCGCGACGGCGCCCCGCTCGGTGAGGGTCGAGAACATGATGATCGGGAGTCGGCGACCTGCGGCCCGCAGCGCCCTGACCGCCTCGATGCCGTCCATCTCCGGCATCTCGATGTCCATCGTGACGACGTCCGGCGCGAGCTGGTCGACCTTGGTGAGAGCGATCCGCCCGTTCGCGGCCGACCCGACCACCTCGATGTCGGGCGCGCCGGAGAGCGCATCGGTGACGAGCCGACGGACGACGACCGAGTCGTCGACCACGAGCACTCTGATCCGTGCCACTCGTCCTCCAGATGGTGGTGGTGCTGCGTGTCCGAGGTGGCGACGGGGGCCTGTTCTCGCCCTCTTCATCGGCGCGCGTCGCGGTCTTGTGAGCCATGAGACGCCTCGGGATGTCCCGACCCGTTCGCCGACGACCACCGGCCGTGCGCGACGGGCAGGTCGGTGCCCGCGGGCCGTCCCGACGGCGGGCGGACGGGTGGGCCGACGGCGGGCGGACGGGTGGGCCGACGGCGGGCGGACGGGTGGGCCGGTCGGGTCGGCGGGCGGTCGGGTCGGGTCGGGTCGGGTCGAGTCGGGTCGGGTCGGGTCGGGTGCAGCGTCCGGCCG
>JAJYCD010000037.1 GCA_021778635.1 Actinomycetes bacterium | reverse complement strand
GACGGCGCTCCCCGCGTCTACGTCGTTGAGCCGACCGGGGCGTTCGAGGACGACCCCAACGTCACTGACAAGAAGTTCCCCGGCAATCCCACCCGGTCCTACCGCAGCAGAGAGCCCCTCAGGATCATCGACGAGGTCACCGACTGGAAGCGGCAGACCCCGGCGGAGCTACGGGCGTGGCGCGAGCGCCTGGCGGCGATCCCCGCTGACGAACGTGGGGAGATCGTCAACTGACCGGCGCACCCGGTGATGCCGCGTTGACGGTGGCTGCGCCCGCCCGGGCCTGCCTCGTCCGGCTCGCGCCCCGGGGTGAGCCCCGGTCAGCTCCGCGTGAGTACGGCTAATGAGGGTGAGAAATCCTGCCAACTCGGCAGTGCTGGCGCCGGGACGCCATCGGCGTCTACGGGCGGTTCTGACGGCCAGCGGGGAGGCGCGCCGAACCGGCACGACTGCGGCTGCGGGGCGGCCAGCACGGTGACCGCGGAGCGCCGGGTACGGACGCCGACTTGAGCCGTCGGGCGTTGGTGACGATGGGGGTAGTGACGCAGCCCCACCGTGGCGCTGCGGTCGAGCGAACGGGAGCCCCGACGGTGACGACACCAGCCCAGGACGTGGCAACGGCGACGCCCCGGTCGCGGCGGCGCATCGTCGGCTACAACCCCAGCCTGTCTGTGTTCGCCGCGTGCGCCCTGATTGGTGTGTTCGTGTTCTCCTGGGGGTTCCTGGCCAGCCCGCCCAATGACGCCAGCAATCTGCTCAACGTCCTGCCGGCGATGTGCCTGGTGGCGACGGCGATGTGCCTGCTCGGGACTTGTCGGCTGGTTGTGGACCCCGCCGGCTTCATCGACGTGATCAACCTGCTCCTCTTGCGCCGGGTGCCCGTCAGCGAGCTGGTGCAGGTCGAGCACGATGACGGGCTGCGCCTTCGGGTGGTGTCCGGCCGGCGCATCGGCAGCGTCGCCTACGGCTCGTCATTGCTGGGAGTTCTTCTCCACTACCCCCGGTCGGTCCGCGCGGCGCGGCGCATCGAGGCCGCCATCGGCGGACTTCGGGACACCGGCCAGCTGGCGGCGTGGCAGCAGGGCACCGTGACGTCGAAGCTGCGGGTCCGCGCCTACCTCGGAACCCTTGCCGTCAACGCCGTGCTCGTGCTCGGCACGGTCGTGCTGAACGTGGTGGAGACGGCCGCACAGCACTGACCACCGTCGGCTGCTGCCTGTGACGCCGTGCGGTCCACGGCGGCACGGTCAGGGCAACGGTGAGGCCGTGAACCGGCGACGGACGGGACGAGTTGCCGGTGCGGTGTGCCCGCGGCGGTGGGCCCGCGCGGGCCGGAGCCGTTGGGCAGCGGCGTGCCGCGCGGCGAGCGCGTCCCCGTAGGCGGCGAGGTCGGCCCAGGCCCGGTCGCTGCTGCCGTTGCGTGCGGCCAGGCTGGCGGTCAGCAGGCTGAGGGCGGCGGCGAGGTCGCCGGCGTCAGCCGTTGCGCGGGCGCGGCGGTGTACGAGCCGGGGTCGACCAGCCCGAGGCGGTCAGCCAGGGTAACGAGGTCGTCGGCGTCATCCGGGCGGCTCTCGCTGAGGTTGTTCACCACGAGCCAGGAGGCGTGCGCGGCGACCGCCGACCGTGCGGTGGCGTGCTGGGCAAGGCGGCCGGCGGGGCCGAGCCACGGGCGGGCGGTCTTCCAGTTCAGGTTGCGCTGCGCGTTGGTGAGCGCGACCGCGATGGCGTGCGGCCAGCTGTCGGCGGGGCAGGTGCGGTCGGCGCGGCACTCGTGGCAGGCGTCGAACGGCGTGACCTGAGAGGCGCACCGGCTGACAGCGCGGAACCGAGTGCTCCACTGGTCGTGGAAGGCGGCGGCCTCGGTCGCGGGTAGGTGTCGGGCGACGACGACGGTGAGCGCGCCGAGCGTCGTCGTCGCATCGACAGTGCGGCCGGCGGTGAGGTGGCCAACGAGGTCGTGCAGCAGCTCGTCGATGACGCGCTGGGGGCGGAACCGGAGCCGCGCGGCCTTGTCGGTGAGCAGCGGGCAGCGCAGGCCGATGCACTCCCGCAGCCCGACCAGCCACGCGTCGAGGTCGGCGTCGGTCGGGTTGTCTCGCCCCGGGTGTGATGGAGGTTCTCAATCCCAGAGAGGATGAGAGTCCTGGTGGCACCGAGGAAGTACCCCGAGGAACTTCGGGAGCGTGCTGTTCGTATGGCTGTCGATGCGCGTCGTGATCCGGCGATTCGGCCGGGAGCGTTGCAGCGGGTCGGTGAGCAGCTGGGGATCAATCCCGAGACATTGCCGTGCGCGACGGGGGTGATCGGCGCGACGGCGCTCATCTGGGCGCTGCACGGTCAAGCGGCCGGCGCCGGGTTCGTGCTCGTCGCTCGGCCCGCTCTTCCCGACAGCGATGGCATTGGTGCCCGACCTCGCGCCCACCGCGCAGGTCCCGACGGCGATCGGCGTGCTCAACGCCGTGTCGGTCGTGGGAGGTGCGGGGCTTCCCTGGCTGGCCGCGGCGATCGCACAGAGCATGGGCGTCTGGACGCTGCTGCCCTACGTCGCAGTCCTCGGGGTGGTGCAGCTCCTCCTGTGGCAGGCCGCCGAGGGACGCGCGAAGGCACCGACACATCGTCCCCGATGAAGCACCGGGCCTCGGGACAGACAATTGGATCCGCTGTGCTTGACGCGGCTTCAGGACTGCTCGTGCGGCGGTCGCCGTTGTCTGCGTCGTCAGTGGTTCTTGACGTCGAAGGTACATCGCTCAGGTGCCCGATGCGCCGCCACCCGGGTGGTATCCCGACCCTGATGACCCGTCGTTGCTGCGGTGGTGGCGCGGCGAGGAGTGGGACTACGGAACTGACCGGTACCCGGCGGACCGCGGCGTCGGAGAGCTGTTGCGTACCCTCACCCCTGGGCACCCGCTCGTCTGGAGACCCGCAGCGCCGCTGCGCTGGATCTTCCCTCTAATCGCCGCGTTCGTCTTCGTCGTCGGGATCGTCGGTGCTGTTCAAGATCCGACGACGGGTCGAGATCTGACGACGCTCGTCGAATTCGTGATGATCGTCGCGGTGCTTGTGATCCTGCACGCGAAGTTCGCGTGGCGGCCCAGGCTCGAGCTGCACGTCGACCGGGTGGTGGTCCGTCGGACGCTCGACACTCGTCGAATCTCCCTGCGCGACATCGTGTCGATCGACCCCAACAGCGCCTACGGGATCCGGATTCGCCTGGAAGGCGGCACGACCGTCCAGGCCGCGGCGGTGCAGAAGGCCAACATCGAGATCTGGCGTCACATGTACGCCAAAGCCGACCTCATCGCCGACACGATCCTCGCAGCAAAGGCCGCTTTTGAGGATCGGACCGCGCTCGGGCCTGCCACGCGGTGACGCTGAACCCAGGAGGGCTGAACCAGAGGAGCGGCCAGCGCGCGGACCTGCGCGCCGAGGTGCCTGTTGTCGCAGGACCGACCGGAACCGAAGGCCGAGTGACTCCATCCGCGACACCCGCTCCGGTGAAGCGCGTGTCGCCTGGACCCCACTCGCACCCCACGAGACGGTTGGCGGCCGACCGCGTCGACCACACCTGGACCGCTGACCTGGGAAGATGCGCGGACGCTGGCCGTTGGATCGCCACCGGGCCGCGCCTCGCGTCACGGCCCGACCCGGTCCCGACCGGGCCTGATGGGGTGCCATGGGGTGCAAGGCCTGCGCAGTCGCTGCCGGCAGACGGCGGTCACGGAGCACAGAGACCGCCCTGACCAGCACAGACACTCAGTGCGCCTGGGCAGATTCGAACTGCCGACACCTGCTTGAGGAAACCGACGCAGAACACGGGCAAAGCCGCACACCTGCCGCGATGTTCGCCGTCAGTGCCGTGGACGCGCGGGCTACGCTGACTCCACTCACCTGGCACCGACCTGGAAGCGTCGACCGCCAGGGATCGTCAGATGTACCGACACGGCGTCCTCCGACCGGACCGCAGGGTCTTCCGGCGCATCCGTCGAGGGCGGCCTGTGTGGTGCCGACCCGACCCGCATGTCAGCGCATCCCGAGGGCAGGCGCCCGATGACGGAGAACGTCACGAAGACCCCGACGGTCATCGGCCTCCGGGACAGCGACCGCCCCTCCTTCTCATGGCGTCTCAGCGACCGTCGGTTGCCGTCTTGGAGGGCGCTGGAACACGGTGTCGTGCATCTCGCGCACGAACTCGCGCAGCCGTGGACCGCAGATGACGGCGGGCGCCCGTCGGCGAGACCTTCCTCCCGTCCCCGAGATCGCCCGACCAGCACCTCGTCCGATCCCGGAGACGCACGGAGCGTGAGCTGTCGGCCGCGCGCACCCGAGGGCGCGCACGGCCGCAACGGTCAGCGAGGTGCGGCGCCGGGGGTCGCGGCATCGAGGCAGAGCCGGTCCCCGATCCAGGAGACCGGCAGCGGGTCGCTGAGGCCGCCGACGAACTGGCCGTCCGAACCGTGGTTGCGGAAGGCGAGGAGCTGCCAGGCCCCGGCACGGTCCTGGACGAGCCGACCGGCGTACAGCGTCGAGTCGGTCAGGCGCGTCGCGCGGGTGAGGTCGTACGGTCCGGTCAGGTCATCGATGGGGACGGACCAGATCCCGCCGCCGGGGTCGCTGGCGCGGCGCTCGTCGGAGAGCTCGCCGTCGAGGCAGCTGACGACCAGCACGGCCCGGCCGTCGACCACAGCGACCTGGGGAACCTCGAGCTGTCCGAACCCGGCCTCCGGAGCGCTCAGCGCCGGCTCGACCTGCCAGCTCTCGAGGTCGGGCGAGGTGGCGTGGCCGATGACGCCACGCTCGCGGAGGTTGCCGTGGCGGGCGCGAGCGGTGATGAGCATGTGCCACCCGTCGCCGGCGGGGTCCTCGAAGACCCACGGGTCGCGCCAGGCCTCGTCGAACCACGCCGAGTCGCCGTTCTTCTCGTAGCAGGTGGCGTCCGCCTCGAGCGGCTTGCGCCCCGGGTCGACGGACCAGGTCATCAGGTCGCTCGAGGTGGCGAGGCCGATGCGTTGCAGCAGCGGGTTCTCGCGGCTGCACGCGGTGTAGAAGAACCGCCACAGTCCGTCGTGGCCGCGCACGATCGACCCGGTCCAGATGGCCAGGTCGTCGAACGCGGGGCCGTCGGAGGGGACTAGGGCGTCGGCGACCTCGGTCCAGGTGTGCAGGTCGGTCGAGACGGCGTGGCCGACGCTCGCGTGGCGGTGTCGGCGGTCCGGGTCGCCCAGGGCACGTGAGGCCTTGAGGTAGAAGGCGTGGAACTGCTCGCCGTCGTCGACGAACCAGCTGTCCCAGGTCCAGGAGTCGGGAAGGAGGTACATGTCAGCCCTTCACACCGCTCGAGGCGATGGAGTTGATGAACGAGCGCTGGAACGCCAGGAACAGGGCCAGCACGGGGACGGTGATCATCGACGCGTAGGCCATGACCTGGCCCCAGGCGACGTTGAGCTGGAAGAAGTACTGCATCCCGACCATGACGGGGCGCAGCTCTTCGGTCTGGACGACCATGAGCGGCCAGAGGTAGGAGTTCCACGCGGGCAGGAACGTCAAGATCGCGACGGTGGCGATGGCCGGCCCGGACAGCGGCATCACGACGTTCCGGTAGATCCGGAACGAGCTCGCGCCGTCCATGCGTGCGGCCTCGTCGAGCTCGCGCGGGATGCTCGAGAAGTACTGGTAGAAGAGGTAGATCGAGAACGCGTTGGCCACGAACGGGATGATCTGCACCTGGTAGGTGTCCAGCCACCCGGTCGTGAACGCGAGGTGGAACCCGTTCAGCTCCAGGGACGGCAGCTTGTTGACCCACCACACCAGGGGCAGGGCGAGGGTCTCGAACGGCACGATCAGCGTGGCGATGATCGCCGTCAGGACGAGCTGTTGGCCGCGCCACTGCAGGCGGGACAACCCGAACGCCGCGAGGCTGTTGACGAACACGCCCAGCACGACCGTGATCGCCGAGATCCCGATCGAGTTGAGCAGGAATCGTGCGAACGGCACCCGGTCGAACACGCCCAGGTAGTTGTCGAACGAGATGTGCCCGAGGGGGGCGAACGCGCGCCAGCTGCCGAGGTCCTTGAAGATCTGCAGGTCCGGCTTGAGGGACGAGACGAACATGAACAGCAGCGGGAGCGTGAAGACCAGCGCGAGCACGATGCGCAGGGTCACCACCAGCCAGGTGCGTCGCCGGGTGGTCGCGGCCTTGCCGCGAGGAGTCGCGGTGGCCGCGGCGGGTCGAGAGGCGAGGGTGGTCATGTCAGTCCTTCTCCCTGGTCAGGAAGCGCTGGATCGCCGCGACGGTCAGAACCAGCGCGAAGAACACCAGCGAGATCGCTGAGGCGTACCCGGTCGCGAGCTGCTGGTAGCCGGTGCGCACGGCCATGAACACGAGGGTCGTGGTGGAGTCGAGCGGGCCACCCTGGGTCATCACGCTGATCTGCGTGAACAGGCTCAGCGCGGCGATGGTGATCGTGATGAGGATGAACGTGCGGGTCGCCGCCAGGCTCGGCCAGGTGATGTACCGGAACCTCTTCCACCCCGTCGCACCGTCCAGGTCACCGGCCTCGTAGAGCTCGGCCGGGATGGTCTGCAGGCCCGAGAGCCAGATGATCATGTGGAAGCCGACGGCCTGCCAGATCGACATGACGATGATCGCGGGCAGGGCGGTCGAGGTGTTGTTCAGCCAGTCGATCGGGGTGAAGTGCCCGAACGTCGCCCAGGTCAGGAACTTGTTGAGCAGCCCGTCGGGTTGGTACATGAACCGCCACAGCAGTGACACGACGACCATCGACGTCACCACCGGGACGAAGTACACGGTGCGGAAGAAGTTCGTGCCGCGGATCTTGGCGTTCACCAGCAGGGCCAGGACCAGGGCGAGCCCGGCCTGGACCGGGACCACGACGACCGCGAAGGCGAGCGTGTTGCGTACGGACGCCCAGAACGTCGAGTCACCGAACAAGTTGACGAAGTTCGTGAACCCGATGAAGTGCGCCGGGCGCGGTGAGATCAGACGCGAGTTGGTGAAGGCCAGGGTGAACGCCAGCAGCACCGGGATCACGAGGAACAGGACCAGCAGGAACCCGGCCGGCCCGACCATCCAGGCCGCGGTGCGTGACTCGTGCGCGCGGGCCGAGCGTGCCCGGGTCTGCCCGGACGCGCGCTGCCCGCCGGAGAACGGTCCGCGGCGCGATCGGGTGCGTGTGGTGGCCCCGGTGTCGTGCCCGGGGGCGAGCGAATCGGTGGAGACCATGAGAAGCCCTTCGGGGTGGGCCGGACTGCCGGCGGCGGGTCGCCCCGCCGCCGGCGTGCCGGGGCAGGCTCAGAACGTGTAGTCGCCGTTCTGCTTGAGGTCCGTGTCGATGTCGCTCACGGCCTTGTCGAGGATCGCCTTCGGGTCACCACCCGAGAGAATGTCCTGGGTCGCCTTCTGGAAGACCGAGGAGATGTACGGGTAGGCCGGCGTCACCGGCCGCACGAGCGCGAACTTCTTGGCGAGCTGGAGGTAGATCTCGTCCTTGCCACCCGCGGCGTAGTTCGTGGTCGCGGCTGCGGCTGCAGCCGTCGCCGGGATGAGGCCGAGGGTCTTCGAGAAGTCCACGAAGTACTTGGTCTGGTGGGCGAAGGTGAGGTAGGCCGTGGCCGCGGCCGGCGAGCTGCACTGCTGGGTCATCCCCCACTGCCACGAGCCACCACCGATCTTCGGACCGTTCCCGAAGTCCGGCGGCGGGAGGACGACCGCGTCGTCACCGAACGCCTTCGTGACCGTGTCGGAGGCCCAGCTGCCCGAGTACATGATCGCGCTCTTGCCGTTGACGAAGTCCGCGGTCGAGTCGGCACCGGACTTCTGCGCCATGTAGCCGTCCTTGACCAGACCCTGCATCCAGTCCGCCCACTTCAGGGCAGCCGGGCCGTTGAGCGCACCGTCGGCCGACTTGTAGTCGGACCGGTTGATCAGGTCCCCACCGAAGCTCTGCAGGAACGGCGAGTAGGCGTACGGGATCCACTCGCCGGTCCCGGCGGTGCCGAGGTCAAGGGCGTAGGGGAACTTCCCGGTGGCCTTGAGCTTGGCCAGGGCGTCGGCGAACTCCGCACCCGTCCACGGCTTGTCGACGGTGGGGATCCGGATGCCGGCCGCGTCGAGCACCGACTTGCGGGAGAACATCGCCAGCGCGACGTCGTAGTGACCGTAGGAGTAGACCTTCCCGTTGACCGTGCCCATGGTGCTCGGGAGCTGGTCGCTGAAGGTGCCCGCCGGCAGGTCCAGGGGTGCCAGGTAACCCGCCCACGCCCAGTTCGGGACGTTCGGCGCGTCGATGTCCACGATGCACGGCAGCTTCTTGGCCGTGGCCGCCGCGACGACGGCGTCGTTGTAGGACGCCTGGGGGAAGGAGGTCAGCTTGACCTTGTACTGGGTCTGGCTCGCGTTGAAGTCGTCGACGATCTTCTGGTCGACGGCGAGCTCGGCGGTGTTGCCGCCGTTGTGCGTCCACAGGTCGATCGTGGCGCTGCCGGACCCGTTCGACGACGATGCCGACGTCGTACCGCTGCAGGCGGCCAGGGCGATGATGCTCGCCACGGCTATGCTGCTCGCCGTGAGGCGACGCGTGTTGGAAGACACTGGGTTCCCTCCGTTGTCACTGATGGATCACTGGTGGTCCGGTGGCCGCAAGCGTGAGCGCGCGGTCCGGTGACGGTCGTCGTCCCCCCGGGGGCTACCGGGGGGACGACGTCACCGACGCCCGGTGCACGACCGGGCATCGGAGCTTGGCGGTCCGCACAGGTGCCGGGGCACCCGCCGGAGCGTCGATCTGGGCGTAGAGCTGATCGGCGGCCCACGCACCCATCTCGTAGTGGGGCAGGGAGAGGCTCGTCAGGCCCGGGTACAGGCCCTCGGCGATGATCTCGAGGTTGTCGAATCCGACCACCGACACGTCGGTCGGGATCCGCAGACCCAGCACCGCGGCGGCGCGGTAGACGCCCATCGCCATGCGGTCGTTGAACGCGAAGACCCCCGTCGGTCGGTCGCCCTGCGAGAGAAGCCGCATCGACGCCTCGAATGCGGAGTCGGGGTTCGGCGCGCACGCCACGACCGAAACGTCTACCTCGTCAGTCCCCCCCTGCGCGCAGCGTGCCCGGAACCCGGCTTCGCGCAGGTGACTCGCGGGGATGTCGTCCTCGTTGTTGACCATCCCTACGACTCGGTGGCCGGCCTGGACGAGGACGTCGGCCGCGTCCCACCCACCGGTGTACTCGTCGGGCACGACCCACGAGACATCCGGGTCCTCCGTCCGCGCGTTCAGGACGACGACAGGTCCACCGCGGAGCGCCGGCGGGACGGACAGCACGCGGTGGTACATCGCGGCGTAGAGAACCCCGTCGACGCGCCGGTCCAGCAGCGCGCGGATCTCACGCTGCTCGAGCTCGACGTCGTAGGCGGTGTTCGTCACGAGCAGGACAGCATCGTGCGTCCGGACGACGTCCTGCGCGCCGAGGATGATCTTCCCGGCGAACGGCGTCGTCGCGATCTCGTCGCCGACGAGGCCGACCGACTGGGAACGCTGGGTGCGCAGGGTGCGGGCGACCGGGTTGGCGGCGTACCCGAGGTCGGTTGCCGCGCGGTGCACCCGGCTCCGCGTCTCCGGGGCGATGCGCTTGCCGGAGGCGTTCGTCAGGACGTGCGAGACGGTGGTGATCGACACTCCCGCCGCCGCGGCTACGTCTTTGATCGTGACTCTGCTCTGAGTCATGCTGGGTGCCCAATCGTTTTGTCGTTGGCGTTATCGTGCCCGCCGACTCCAGCCCTGTCAAGAAGGCGCCCCGGATCGACGAGTCAGCTCGAGCCGGGTCCGACGTCGTCCGACGTCCGGTCCCGCACGGTGGAGGGCGACGCCGCCCGCACGCGTGGAAGGCGGACGACGCGCGGCAAGACGCCGTGGCGGTCGGGGCGCGCGACGTGGAGCGACAGACGGCTGCCTGGCACTGCACGCGGGGTCTCGCTGCAGGTCGCCCTGCACGGAGGCAGGTGATCAGCGGCCGGCGACCGCCCAGGTCCTGGCCGCGCCGGTGCCGGCGGTGCTGGATGCGCACGCGCGGACGGGGTGCGCGGAAGGATCACCGGGCGGACCCTGCTCCCGCGCGCGTGAAGGCGGGCCCAGCGCGCGCCGGAAGCCGACGATCGCCGGGCCTGCTCCCGCGCGTGCGAAGGCGCGTGGACGAGGACGGGTGCGACGGCGAGATGACCCGCGAGGACTGCGAGTGCGGAGCGCTGATGCCGAGGCGACCGGTCAGCGGCGCCGACCGCTCAGCCCTTCACGCCGCCGGCCGTCATCCCGGCGACCACGTGCCGTTGCGCGATCAGGTAGAAGACGACCGCGGGCAGGGTGTACATGAGCGCGACGGCCATCAGCGTCTGGGTCGGTGTGCTCAGCTCACCGATGAAGCTCGCGACGCCGACCGAGGCCGGCTGCTTCGACGGGTCCGAGACGAACGTGACGGCGAAGACGTACTCGTTCCACCCGCTGAAGAAGGCGATCACCGCGCCCGCCGCCACCGAGGGCGCGATCAGCGGGAGGTTGATCCGGGTCAGGACGTCCAACGGCCGGCACCCGTCGACGCGGGCCGCCTCCTCGAGCTCCCGCGGGATGCCATCGATCGCCCCTTTGAGGATGAACGCCACGATCGGCAGCACGAAGGCGGTGTCGGCGAGGATCAGGCCCGGCAGGGAGTCGATGAGTCCCAGGGTGCGGAAGAAGGCGAAGAGCGGCACGACCAGCAGGGCCTCCGGCAGCATCTGCGTGAGGAACAGCCCCAGGGCGACGGAGCCCTTCCCTCTGAACGAGAACCGGGAGAGGGCATAGCCGACCGGGACGGCGAGGCCGATCGAGAGGAGGCAGGTCCCCGCCGCGATGATCAGACTGTTCCGCAACCACCGCACGACGTCCTGGCTGACCAGCGCGTGCGCGTAGACACCGATCCGCGAGAGGTCCGGCAAGAGCTGGACGTGATTGCCGAACAAGTTGTGGTCGCTCGTCAACGACGTGACGAACATCCAGTACAGCGGGAACACCGCAAGACCGAGCGCGACGAGCACGCCGACGACGCGCGCGGTGGTCCCGATCGGGTTCTTCCTCATCGGGAGACCTCCTGCTCGGCACGGCGGCTGACGAACCTGCCCGCGATGACGACGACCAAGGAGACGACCAGGCCCACCATGCCGATCGCCGCAGCCTTCCCGAGGTCGAAGAGCTGGAACCCGGTGGAGTAGAGGTCGATCACGAGCGTGTTCGTGGTGCCGACGGGCCCTCCTTGCGTCATCAGCCAGATCAGCTCGAAGCGACGGATCGACCAGATGGTCATCAGGAGCACCAACAGGTCGACTGTCGGCCGGATCACCGGCCAGGTCACGACCCGGAACGACCACCACGGCCCCGCGCCGTCCATGGTCGCCGCCTCCCTGACCTCCTGGGGGACGCCTTGCAGAGCCGCGAGCATCACGACCGAGCAGAACGGGAACAGCTCCCAGATGGTGGTGACGAGGATCGCCGGCAGGGCACGGCCAGGGCTCTCCAGGATGAGCCCGCCGGGTACGGCAAGTCCCACCGCAGCCAGCAACCGGTTGACGACGCCGTACTGAGCATTCAGCATCCACGTCGCTATGAGTGCGACGGCGACGGCCGGCGCAGCCCACGGGATCGCCATGAGTGCTCGGGCGACGCCACGTCCGCGGAACTCGCCGTTGAGCAGCAAGGCGGTGCCGAGCCCGACGCCCACCGCGCCGACGACGCAGACCACGACGTAGACGATCGTCACCTGCACCGTCTGGTGGAACGTCGAGCTGCCGATCACGCTGAGGTAGTTCGCGAGCCCGACCCAGACGTTGTCGTTGGGTGTGTAGAGAGAGGTGCGGGTGAAGCTGAAGCGCAGCTCCTGAATCAGAGGGAACGCCTGGAAGACCACGAGGTAGATCACCGCGGGTGCCGCGAAGAGGTAGGGCGTCCACCTGCTGCCGAGCGGACTCTTCCGGCGCTTCTCAGCGCCGTGCCGCGTCGACGGATCACCATCCACGCGGGTCGATACGGTCACCATCGGTCTTCCTCTCGTCTCTGCCACCGCCTCGTTGCGGGTGAGCAGGTCCCGGCTGCTGCCGGGTCGGGCTGGTGCAGGTGGGCCGCAGCGCCGCACCTGCACCAGCTCGACCGTTGCGGACCTCGATCAGCCCGAAACCACTGCCGTGGCCAGCTGCTGCGCCTTGTCCATCGCCGCTTGCATCGTCTGCTGCCCCTGCAGCGCACTGAGCACCTGGTCGACGATGATCTTGTCGATGTCGGGCGTCTTGGCGGCGAACCCGTTGATGAGCTGCGGCTTGGCGGTCGCGACCAGGTCGTCGAAGACCTTCAGGTACGGAGCCTTCGCGAGCTCGGCGGCGCTGCGCGTCGTGTGGGTCGCGACGCTCTCCGCACCCATGATCTGCTGCAGCTTGACCTGGTTGGCCGGCTCGAGCATCCACTTGATGAAGGTCGCGGCCTCCGCCTGGTGGGGGCTCGCCGCGTTGATCGCGAGGGGGGTGAGAATACCGCCCTGGGCCTTGACCGGGAACGGGTCCGGCGCCGCCCCGAGGTGCAGGTTCGGGTTCTCCCCGAGGAGGATCGACGGTACGCCGCCGTTGTCGATGTTGATGGCGACCTTGTTCTGGCCGAACATCTGCCGGTAGGTTGCCGCGCTCGCGCCCTTGGGGATGACGTTGGCGTCGTAGAGCTTCTGGTAGGCCTCGAGACCCTGGACGACCTTCGGAGAGTTGAGGGTCAGCTTGTGACCGTCGCCGAAGTCGCCACCGTATCCGTAGACGTAGTTGAACAGGTCCTGCATCATGCCGGGCTCTTCGGCTGCGGTCTGCCGGAACGCCATTCCGTAGACGCCGTTCTTCGTCGCCGCCTTCGCGGTGGCGAGCAGCTCGTCGAACGTGGTCGGCGGTGTGGAGATCAGGTCCTTGTTGTAGATGAGCGCGTAGCTCGTGGTGTCGAAGCTGAACCCGTACCGCTTGCCGTTGACGATGTTGTAGCTGTCGGGGCCCTTGATGAGGTCGTACTTGCTGGCGTCGATCATGCTGTCGAGGGGCGCCAGGAGGTTCGATGCCGCGGCCTGCTCGAAGGTCGAGATGTCGAAGCGGATCAGGTCGGGACCCGACCCCGCACCCATCTGGGTGAGGACGGTCTGCGCGAACGTGGCGAACGGGATCCCGTCGGGGACGACCTTGATCTTGTTCTGACTGTCGTTGAACTCCTGCAGCCACGCCTTGAGGGCCGGACCGCGACCGGCCTCGGTCAGGGTGACGGCGGCGAAGCGCAGGGTGACGGGCGCCCCGCTCGTGCTCGACCCACCAGTCGAGCTGCCACCGGAGCAACCTGCCAGTGCCATGCCGACTGCTCCGGCGATCGCGATCGCCGTCGATGTCTTCGTCCACTTCATGGTTGTCTACCTCGTGCCTTCTCGTTGAGTGCTGACGTCCGTCCGGGCGGGTATGACGACGTTCATTGCTGGCGGGGCTCTGCGCTGACGACGTTGTGCAGCGGGAGTCCCTCGTGCAGCCGCACGATGTTGTCGGCGATGTCCAGTGCCCGCGCACGGAACGTGTTCGCGGTGACGCCGGAGCTGTGCGGGGTCATCAACACGTTGCCGAGACGTCCGAAGGGCTCCGTGCTCGGCTCCCCGCGCCCGTCCGCAGCCGGGTAGCTGTACCAGACGTCCAGCGCCGCGCCGCCGATCGTGCCGTCCGTCAGGGACGCGAAGAGATCCCCTTCGTCGACGACCGGCCCCCGCGAGACGTTGACCAGCAGCCCAGCGGGGCCCAGGAGCGTGAGCTCCCGGCGGCTGATGATCCCGGTCGTCTCGGGCCGCAGGGGAACGCTGACGACGAGGACGTCGCTCTCGGCGAGCGCATCGTGCAGACCGGTCGTGTCGGCGGACCATCGCAGGTTCAGCGCGCGGGCGTCCACGCTGCCCGTGCGGGTGAGTGCGATGCCCTCCGTGCCGAACGCCTGCAGGAGCCGCCAGGCCGCCGCCCCGATGTGCCCAAACCCGAGGAACGTGACGATCGCGCCTTCGAGGGTCTGCGCGGGCACGACGGTCGGGTCGTAGACGGAGGAGGACCAGACTCCGCGGCGCAGCGCGGAGTCCTGCCGCAGGAGTCCGCGGCGCAGGACGACGAGCGACGCCGCGACGAACTCCGCGATCGACCTCTCGTGATGGAAGGTGTTCGTGCACACAGCACCTGCGGGCAACGCCGCCAGGTCGATGCCGTCGTACCCGGCACCCGCGACACCCACGAGCCTCAGGCGGGGCGCGCCGGCGCCCATCGCCGCTGTGAAGCGCGTTCCGACCAGGACATCGGCCTCCCGGAGCTCCGCCAGCAGGGCTCGCTCGTCAGCCGCGTCGACCCAGACGGTCGAGGTGCCGGCGGGCACGTGCGACTCCAGCAGGCTCCGGTGCGGCACGAGGTTCGCGTCGGCGACGACGACCTTCATGAGCGCGCGCGCCACGGGACATGGGCGTCGGACCGGGTCGGCCGGCACCGGCCGCGATCGGCCGGAGAGTCGGGGAGCAGGGTGGGAGACATGGGCGATTCCTCAGCGCTTCGTTGCGTTGGCGAGATCCATGTCCCGATCCTGCAGGCCTTGTACAAGTTTGTCAATGTCTTGCAGCGCACCTCTCACCGCGAGGTCGCACCACGCCCGCCACGAGCCGCCGTGTGCGCGCGACATCGCTCGAGCCGTCGCCACGGGCGCCGAACTCGACCCCCTGCGGAGCACCGCCGCGGGAACCGGGCGCGGTTCACGGGGTGAACGCGCCGCCCGCTACGGGCGGAGGCGGCTCACCAGGGACGCGTCGCGCACCCGGGCGACAGCCGTCGAGCGGCGAACGATCAGCTGCGAGTCGAGACGGATGACACCCGGCGCGGACGGCCTGCCCGAGATGCGCTCGATGAGGAGCTCCAGCGCGAGCGAGCCCCCGTGCTCGATCGCGACGCGCACCGAGGTCAGCTCCGGCTCAGACGCCGCCGCGACATCGAGGTCGTCGATCCCGATGACGCTGATGTCGCCGGGGCAGTCGATGTCCAGGTGCCGCAGCCCCGAGCGCAGACCGAGCGCGACCAGGTCGTTGTAGGCGATGACCGCGGTCGCGCGTGTGGCCGCGACAGACGCGGCGGCGGCAAGACCGCCGTGCACGGTGGCCTCCTGGTTTCCGATCGCGAGGACCTCGACCGAGCACGAGGCCGCCGCCTGCTCGACGCTTCGCCGCCGGGCGTCGTTCGCCCACGACGAGGCGGGCCCGTTCACGTAGGCGATCACCCGATGCCCGAGTGCCGCCAGGTGCTCGACGGCCTGACGCAGACCCTGGTCCGCCTCGAGCAGCAGGCAGGTCGTCGCGTCGACCTCACGGTTGATCACGACCATCGGCGTGCCGCCGAGCAGGTCCCGGATCTCGCGCGCCGGCAGCCGAGGGGAGCACAGGATGACACCGTCGATGCCGCGCGACATGGTCAAGAGCTCGCGCTCGCGGGATGTGTCCTCGTTCGTGTCGCTGAGCAGCATGCGGTGCCGCCCGTGCCACGCCTGGCTCTGCATGGACTTCACGAGAGCCGCGAACACGGCGTTCGAGATGTCGGGGACGATGACACCGAACGTCCGGCCTGCCACGTTGGACGGTGCGGCGTAGCCCAGCTCCGCGGCCGCCGCGAGCACACGATCACGCGTCGCCGCCGCCACCCTGTCGGGTTCTCCGAAGGCGCGGGAGGCGGTGGCCAGGGAGACACCGGCACGCTTGGCGACATCGGTCAGCAGGGCAGCCATCAGGACTCCACCTCGGTGGTCTCGGCGATGCGGCGCTCACCAGGGCTCATGAACGCGGCCGTACGGACGACGTCACACCGATCCGGCCGAGAACCTCCGTGCGCACGGTCATCGACCCCCACCTCGCCCCGTCGACCACAGTCCGGTCGCCCACCGTCACTGTAGAGGTTCATCGCCCTCCTCGTTGTGCAAACACTTGACAAGATTGTACAAGTTGCGCACGATGTTGCTCGTCCCTCACGAAGCAAACGGAGCGCGCCATGTCCTTCCTCTCCCCCCGGACCTCAGACGAGGCCAGCCGCGCGCCCGATGACCACCGGCCGACCTCGAGCGGATGCTCCCGATGACCAGGACGATCACCCACGCCGACGTGATCGTGACGAGCCCCAGCCGCAACTTCGTCACGCTGAAGCTGACGACGAGCGACGGCCTCGTCGGGTGGGGTGATGCGACGGTCAACGGCCGCGAGCTCGCGGTGGCGAGCTACCTGCGCGATCACCTCGTCCCTGCGCTCGTCGGACGCGACGCCGAGAAGATCGAGGACACCTGGCAGTACTTCTACCGCGGGGTGTACTGGCGACGCGGGCCGATCGGCATGGCCGCCATCGGGGCTGTCGACATGGCGCTGTGGGACATCAAGGGCAAGGCCGCGGGCATGCCGGTGTACCAGCTGCTCGGCGGAGCCGTCCGCGACAAGATCCTCGCCTACACGCACGCGACCGGGTGGACCCTGCCCGAGCTCCTCGACTCCGTCGCCGTGCGACGCGCCGAGGGCTTCCGGGCGGTTCGCGTGCAGTCAGGTGTCCCGGGACTCGACACGGTGTACGGCGTGTCCCGCACGCCCGGTGGCTACGAGCCGGCCGGGCGCGGTGCGGGGCCGGTCGAAGAGCGCTGGGACACCAGCGCCTACCTTCGGCACGCCCCCGAGCTGCTGCGGAGCGTGCGAGAGGCCGTCGGGCCCGAGCTCACGCTCCTCCATGACGTGCACCACCGCCTGACCCCGACCGAGGCGGGCCGACTCGGTCGCTCGCTCGAGGACGTCGACCTCTTCTGGCTCGAGGACGTCACCCCCGCCGAGAACCAGACCCTCCTGAGAGCCGTCCGTCAGCACACGACGGTCCCGCTGGCCATCGGCGAGGTGTTCAACACCATCTGGGATGCGCACGAGCTGATCAGCGAACGCCTGATCGACTACATCCGGATGGCGGTCGTGCACGCCGGGGGCATCTCCCACCTGCGCAAGGTCCTCGCCTTCGCCGAGGTCTACCAGGTGAAGGGGGCGCCCCACGGCCCCTCGGACGTCTCCCCGATCAACATGGCGGCCTCGCTCCACCTCGGTCTCGCGACGACGAACATCGCCATCCAGGAACACATGGGGTACGACCCGCTGGTGTTCGAGGTGTTCCACGTCGGCTACCAGCTTGCCGACGGCTACCTGCATCCGGGAGAGGCCCCGGGGCTCGGTGTCGACGTCGACGAAAAGGCCGCCGCGCACTTCCCCTACCGGCAGGCCTACCTGCCCGTCGCCCGGACTCTCGACGGCACGATGAAGGACTGGTGACATGACCGCACTCTCGCCGGACGTCCTGGGCGACGTCCGCACTCGCGACGGCGGGCCCCCACCGGCGGGCATCCTGCACCTCGGGCTCGGCAGCTTCCACCGCGCACATCAGGCCGTCTACACCGATACCGCGCTGGACGCGGCGGGCGGGGACTGGGGCATCGTCGGCGTCTCGTCGCGTTCCTCGCACATCGTCGACGCGATGCGGGCACAGTCCTTGCTCTACACGGTCGTCGAGATCTCGCCGGAGGGTTCGGCCTTCCGGGTTCCCCGGGCGCACTCCGACGTGTTCGTCGGGGCGCTGGATCGTGATCGTGTGCGCTCCGAGATCGCGTCCGCGCAGATCCGGGTCGTCACGCTGACCGTGACCGAGAACGGATACACCTACCGCCCCTCCACCGGCCGGCTCGACCTGGACGATCCCGGAGTGCAGCACGACCTCGCCGACCCGGCCGAGCCGCGCACCGTGATCGGACAGCTCGCACGCGGCCTCCAGCTGCGCGCGAGCACCCACGCCTCGCCCGTGACGATCCTGAGCTGCGACAACCTCGCCGAGAACGGCAGCCACACCGAGCGACTGGTCCGCGAGTTCGCCGCCGCGCTGCCCGCACCCGAGGAACGCGAGCTCTCCCTCTTCCTGGACTCGCACGTCACGTTCCCGTCGTCGATGGTCGACCGCATCGTTCCGGCGACCACCGACTACTACCGCAGGCTGGTCACCGACTCACTGGGCTACGTCGACTCCGTGCCCGTACCCGCCGAGCCGTTCACGATGTGGGTCATGGAAGATCGCTTCGCGGCCGGCCGGCCCCAGTGGGAGTCGGCCGGTGCCACGTTCTCGGAGGAGGTCGCCGGCTACGAGCAGCTCAAGATGCGCCTGCTGAACGGAACCCACTCCTTGATCGCCTATCTCGGCGCGCTCGCAGGATGTCGGACGATCCCGGACGCCGTCTCGAAGGACTTCATCGAGGCGTCGGCTCGCACGGTTCTCCGCGAGGAGTACCTCCCGAGCGTCACCGTGCCGCGTGGCGTCGACGTGGGCGAGTACGAGGCCCAGCTGTTCGTCCGCTGGTCGAACTCGGCCCTCGGGCACCGGACCAGCCAGGTCGGCACGGACGGGTCGGTCAAGCTCCGGCAGCGCATACCCGAACCGGCGATCGAGCTTCTCGGTCAGGGTCGCATGCCGCACCACCTCGCCCTGACGGTCGCCGCCTACCTCACCTGCATCGCACCGCTCGGCGGATTCGATCCCGGCCCCGACGCCGCGCTCATGCAGGATGCGGCGCGACCGCTCCTGAGATCCTTGGCGGACGCGAGCTCGACGGGTCGACAGCTCGCCCACCAGGCGCTCGTCGAGCACCACCTGCTCGGGGAGGCGCTCACGCCGTTCGACGGCTTCGTCGATCGGGTCGGCGAGCTCGTCGACATCCTTCACTCGGACGGGCCGCTCGCGGCGTCACGGGACGCGGCGCGGAGCGACCTCACCCTGCACACCCTCGAGAATGGCGGCACACCGTGATCGACCCCTCATCCGCCTCGCTGCGCACCACGACGGCCGCTGTGCTCCACGGCGCAGGCGACATCCGTGTCGAGTCGGTCCCGTTGCCACCGCTGGGCGAGCACGACGTTCTCGTCGAGATGCGCTCCGGGGGCATCTGCGGGTCGGACATGCACTACTTCGCCGACGGCCGGAACGGATCGAACGTCCTCACCCGTCCCACCGTCCTCGGCCACGAAGGTGCGGGGGTCGTCGCAGCCGCAGGTCGGCTCGCCACCGTCGCCCCCGGCACACCGGTCGTCATCGAACCGGCCGTCCCCTGCGGCACGTGCCCGAGCTGCCGCAACGGCCGATACAACGTCTGCACGTCCAGCTACTGCTTCGGTTCACCGCCCACCAACGGCCTCTTCGCCGAGCGGGTCGTCGTGCCGGACTCGGCGGTGCATACGCTTCCCGACTCGATCCCTGCCGAGCTCGGCGCGCTCATCGAACCGTTGGCCGTCGCGGTCTGGGCGGTCGAGCGCGCCCAGCTCCGGCCCGGAGACCGACTCCTCATCACCGGGGCGGGGCCGATCGGGCTCCTGGTCGCCCAGGTCGCCATGGACCGCGGCGCCGGAGAGGTCGTCGTGACCGACGTCAACGACGACCGGCTCGCAGCCGCCACCCGACTCGGGGTGACCCGGGCGCTCAACGTCGCGCGGGACGACCTGGACCTCACGGGGCTGGACCGACTCATCGAGTGCTCCGGGACCCCGGCGGCGTTGAACTCGGGACTCCTGACGCTCGGCCCGGCAGCGCGCGCGACCGTCGTCGGCCAGGCCACACCGGCTCTCGACGGCCTCCCCCTCGCGTTCCTGCAACGGTGGGAGATCGACCTCGTCACCGCATTCAGGTACGCGAACGCGTTCCCCACCGCGATCGCCCTCGTCGACGCGGGCACGGTGGACCTCGAACGACTGGTGACCGCCCGCTACGCGCTCACGGACATCGCCCAGGCGCTGCGCGCCCCGACGACCGACCCCTCCAACTTGAAGGTGCTTGTCGAGCTCTGAGGTCGCGGCCTGCGGTCGGCTTCCGCACGGGGACTGCGGGTCGCGATCGGGCCGTTCAACGCCTCCCCCGCGCGACGGTGCCTGGTGAGCACCCGCTCCGGAGAGGGAGGACCCGGTGCGCAACGTCGGGATCACGACGTCGATCGTGCCGACCCAGGTGGGCAGTACCTCCCAGCGCTCCGACGCTGGGGCATCGAGATCGCCGCGACGGTGGCCGTGCCCCCACCCCACAAGACGGCCGGCTACCAGCAGTCCTCGGTAGTCATCCACTTCGCAAACAAGGAGATCACCGCCTTGTCGAACCCGGCCAGATCTGGCAAGTGCTCGCTTCCCGCATGCTGACCGACGCCGGTAGCGGCCTAGCCTGTACCACGACGCCATCATCGAAGCGTGCCGGCGATCCAGACCCGTGTGGCCTGAAGCGTCGACGTCATCCCCCGGATCATCGCGCAGAGCATCGGCACGGACGCGGTGGCCGCCGTCACCTCCGCGAACAGGCGCTCGCCACGAGCATCGACGGCCTCCCCTGGAACCCGTCGAGGTTCACATGCCGGATGTGCACCTGCCCGGTCACCCCCCAGACCCCTCGCGCGAGCGACAGACATCTGCTTCGAGACTCAGGCGTCGGATAGGTGGTGGTCAGGGGCGCGGATGCTTCGGCCCCGTCTGCCGACCCCGTGAGCCACGCCTCTCGCCGCGCTCCCCCGCGGGGTGCCCCGGTCGGACCCGCTCCGGTGAAGCGGGTGTCGCTGCACCGCACAGGCGCGCCGCCAGCGGGATCCTCAGCGCCATACGTCGGGCACGACAACGGCCTGACCTGCAGACACGCAGCCGCGGACACCGCGACACCCGCGCTCTTCCGACCGGCGCCGCCACGGGCAACGGCTTCTGACCCAGGCGAATGGTCAGCCCATGGACCGCGAGATCATCAGCTATCACGGGTGGTCTTCAGTCAGCGTCGCAACGGTGAGTGATCTGGGGAGGTTAGCAGCGCGGTGAAGAGCACCGCTGGCGTGTGGTCGTCGAGGACGGCCCGGGGGCGGTGGTTGATCTCGTTCTCGACGGCTCGCAGGTGCTCGGCTGTGTAGACATTCGGGTCAGTGCCCTTGGGGAAGTACTGGCGCAGCAGCCCGTTGCTGTTCTCGTTGGAGCCGCGCTGCCACGGGGAGTGGGCGTCGCAGAAGTAGATCGGGGCGCCCAGGTCGGCGCTGATGGTGCGGTGGCGAGCCATCTCGGTTCCCTGGTCCCAGGTGATCGAGCGCACGAGGTGGTCGGGCAGGTCGTCCATCCTCGCGAGGACAGCCGCGTGCAGGGTGTCGGCGTCTCTGGCCGGCAGGTGCAGCAGCCGGATCGTGCGGGTCTGGCGTTCGACCAGGGTGCCGATCGCCGAGCCCTGCGCCCGGCCCACGGTCAGGTCGCCTTCCCAGTGGCCCGCCTCGGAGCGGTCGTCAGGGGCGAATGGGCGCTGGTGGATGGAGAGCACGGGCTGCTCGAACCGTGGCCGTCGCCGGTCAAGGTGCTGGTGAGCACGTCGGTGCTCACGACCGGTGCGCAGCGGGGAGCGGTGGTGCGGGGACGGGACCGCCGGTGGGCGCAGGAGCGTGGACCCAGGTTCGTAGACGGCCTGGTAGATCGACTCGTGGCACAGGTGCATCGAGCGCTCGTGGGGGAACCGGGCGCGCAGGTGGCGGGCGATCTGGGCAGGGCTCCACCGCTGGGCGAGCAGCTCTCCGACCAGGCGGCGCGGTGTCAGGTTCGTCTCCAGGCGCCGGGCGCGGGGCTTGACCCGCCGAGTGGTGGGCCGCCGGTGGGCGTCGAACGGACGGTAGGGACCGTCCCTGGGCCCGTTGCGGGCACGCTCACGCGACACCGTCGAGGCGGCCCTGCCGATCTCGCGTGCGATCGCACGGATGCTCCGGCCCTCCTGGCACAGGTCGGCGATCAAGATCCGCTCGTCCTCGGACAAGTAGCGGGGACTGATCGCCTTGGCCGCCAGCCGTCCATCTGATCTGCTGACGCTCGCCTGCGACGACAAAGGTGGACCCTGCTAGCACCCACACCCCCGTGCCACGGGGCCGGTGATCGAAGGTCGCCGACGATACTGCTGAAGGACGTCGTCGGGATCCGACAGAGGCCCTGCGCGTCGCAGCGATCACCCCAGGTCGACGCCGCACGCGGGAGCCCGGGCCCGTGAGCCACGAGACCGCCGCCCAACCGATGCGACCGGCTCCGCGGAGAGTTCAGCGACCCCGACGGGCAAACGGGCTCGGCGACGCCGGCCCCGCTTCCGGCGGCGGAGCCAACGCCAGCCGGAGGCGAGCGACACCTTCGGTCGCGCCGTCGACGCCCGCCCAGCTCCGGGGGTCGGCCACCAGCGCCGCGAGGGCGGCCTCGAGGTGTTCCCTGTCGCGACGGCCCGCCTGATCGACGCCGTCGCTCGGGCGCAGGAGCGTCGTCAGCACGGCGAAGTCGACCAGGTGCCGGGTCCTCGCGCGATCCAGGACCACCGAGTGCGCCGAGGCCTTCGCGACCAGGGCTCCGAGGAGGTTCGGTCGCCGGATCACACCGGTGCGCTCGCGGAGGGCGACTTCGACTGTCTCGGTCCGATCGAGCGCCTGCTGCGCGCCGGGCGTCTCGATCGTCGTGCCACCGGAGGCTCCGCGGCGGCCCGCCGCCTTCTCCCCAAGGTGTCGGGGGATCAGCACGTCGATCTCTCCGGCACCACGACGCCATCGGTGCTGGTGCCCCTGCCAGGACTCCCCCGCCGAGACGAAGCCGACGTCGGCCAGAGCAGTTGTGAAGGTGCGCAGCACGTCGGGCTCGGCTCGCACGTCGAGCACCGCGTCGACGTCGTCGGTCGGGCGGGCAGGGGCGACGCCTCGCTCGATGCAGTGCAGCTGGACCATCTGCCCGCCGACCAGGGTCCATCCGGTCGGATGACGCTCGGCCACATCCAGGAGCCCGTTCCAAGCCTCAGCTTGTCCGGCCGTCATCGGTGGCAGGACGACCGTCATACGTCCTCGCCCCGATGTGCCGCAGACCAGTCGCCGATGAGCGCGCGGGCGCGGGCGAGCTCGCGCGGACCGTCGTGGTCGGCGAGGTCGGCGGCGACCAGCAGGAGGGGCACCGGCACCTCCGGGAGCAGTGGCGAGACGTGCAGGACGACGTCGGCGCTCCGCCCCGCGTCGATCAGGAGGTGGTCGCGGATGACGGCATCGGCGTCGTCGGCCTGCACGTAGCCCTCGACGTACCCGGCGGCGGATAGACCCGCGCGGGCGTCCGACAGCCCCGAGAGAACCATGCGGGCGTCCGAGCGGAGCGTCTGCACATCCGGGGCCGAGAGTCGGCGCCGGTCTCCCCGGGAGGCGAGCCAGGAACGAAGCAGCAGCTCGGGCTCGTCGTCGGCGGCGAGGCGGTCGAGTGCTCGACGAAGGCGGTAGGACTCGCGAGGCTCGACCCAGTCGGGCTTGCCTCCGTCGCTCAGGACGACGAGCGCCCACGCCATTCGCGGACTCATCGGACGGCTGCGCCTCGGCGCGCTGGGCAGTGAAGCGGCGTCGACCAGCCAGCGCCCACCGACGAGGTGCGCATCGATGCGCCCCTCTGCGGCGAGCCGGCGGGCGCGGGCGACCGACACACCCATCAGGCGCGAAGCCTCGGGGACGCCGACATCCATGGACACAAGAGTAGCGAAGGCGCTATGGATGTGTCTATGGATGTGTATCGCCGAGTCGAGGCCAGCCGCTCAAGCAGGAGTGCGTGGAGCACCTCGTGGGCGAACCGCTCGTCAGCGCACCGCATCCGCCACCGCTGATTGACGTCGCAGGACTCCACCGTGATGTCCTGCCGGCCGACCCGGTGGGCACAGCGTCGGGCCTCCTGTCGCGCCACCTGACGCGTCCGAGTGGTTCAGCGCGTCGCGCGCGCGGCTTCCAGAAGTGCCGCCATCGCTCGCCCAGCGCGGCGGGCTCGGTCGGCGCTGACCGGCGAATGGCTGTATCCCGCCAGGGTCTTCATGGTCAGCAGCGCACGCAGGTGTCCCGCCAGGTTCTTGTCGACCGCAGAGAGCAGGGCGATCGCCTCGTCGTGGTTCTCGCCACGGGAGTACTCGCCCAGGCGGGCGGCGCAGACCACATCAGCGGCCGCGATGCCTGCGTGGACGCAGAGCGTGACGTAAGCATCGGCGACGTCCGTGGCCTCGTCGGCGAGCATGTCGACGGCAACCGCTGCGTCCGCGAACTGCTCGGCCTTCACCAGCCGTCCTCGACGCATCGCCTCGTCGGCCTTGACGGTGCGCGGGGTCATCGCCTCGCTCCTGCGACCGCGCGGCGCAGCCAGACCGATTCCCCGCTGATCGTCAGCGCATCCTCGAGCAACGACTGCAGGATCGGGTCTCGCGTGACCGCACTCGCGCGCACCTCTGCCTCGGTCATGGACAACACTCTCGCGTCGTTCCCGGTCCACCGGGACACGTCCCGCGACAGCTGGTCAACCAGGACCTCCCACCGATCAGCGTCGACGGCCGGGTCCACCAGGAAGAGATCGATGTCCGAGTCAGGAAGCATCTGACCTCGCGCGGCCGAGCCGAACAGGGCCGCCCAGACGGGCGGCGTCGGCCATGCCTGTACCTGAGACCGAACCCGGTCCATCAGCGCGCCGCGCAGGTTTGCCAGAGCGATGATGTGCTCGGCTGCCAGGTGCTCCCGGTTGAGCCTGTAGCTCACCACGGCACTGACTTGCTGAGCCGTCACCGTGCCCTGTGCGGTCAGGCGCGTGAGCACCTTGCGGATCCCCTCGTAGGAGCGGCCGCCGAGCAGCCTCTGGACTCCTCCGACCGTATGCGGGGCGTCGGCGGCCGCGAGTACGGCGAGGACATCCCCGTCGAGGGTCGGCGTGATCACTGCAAGCGGACGTTGGGTCTGCATCGCACCTCCTAGGGTTCCACCATAGTAGGCGTACGCACACAATAGTAGAGGCGAGACGGGCTAGCGACAGTGTGGTGGCGACGCCGACGCGATCACGTCACAGGGCGCCTCGCACGTGCTCCGAGATCGCCCGCGCTCCTGCCACCACCAATCTGAGGTTGCGCGCGCGCCGTACAACCTGCGCACCGCGGCTGCCATGGAAGCAGACCCGATAGCTCGGCCGCGCACCGCTCCCACGTCTGGTCCCGCGAGCCGATGGCCCTGTGACGTCCACACCGGTGAGCATCCCAGACACAGCACCGCAGCCCGGTCACGGCTGTACGCTCGCGCCTGACCGGAACGATCTGCTCCCACGACGTCACCCGCCAGGTCAGGGATCCGCGCGCCCATCACGCGCCCGGCCACCACAGATCATGACTCGCCGGGCTCCGCCGTGGCACGCGTCCGCGGCGGGTTGGGCCTCCGGCAACGAGCGGACCCGGGCTGCCTCTCCGCTGACCTGGCACTGACCTGGAGCCCGGATCGCGCCGATCGCCCGAGGTGCGCAACGCACTGACCTGCACAAACACGCACAGAGACGAGCGCCGCGGTCGAACCGTGCAACGAGCGCAAGGAGCGCGACCCGTGCAACACGGCGGCCATCGACACGCCTGTGACCTGCAGGAACAGAGGTACCAGGGGCCCGGAATCGCCTCGATACCCGCTTCATTCAAAGCGGGGTTCCATGCGCGACTGACCCTCACCCAAAACGGCCTCTGACCAGCACAAACACCGTGCGCCTGGGCAGATTCGAACTGCCGACACCCGCTTTAGGAGAGCGGTGCTCTATCCCCTGAGCTACAGGCGCACGGGACGTGTCCGACTCCCGATCAGGCTCCCTCGCGGTTCTCGCGCCAGGGTCCGGTCGGGCAGTCTGGGTCGTCCCGTTGCACCGCCGGGTCTGAGACACGACCCGCGCGGCGGTGCTGAGCCTACCGTGGGTGGCGGTGGGCGCGCCGACCGCGACCTTCGCCTCGCCGAGCCTGGTTGGCGGAGGCGCAGCACCGGGCACCCCGGATCACCGCGCACCTCGGCTCTGCACAGACCGTGCCGTCGCCGGCGGATCACCGACCTCGTGGATGCCGTGGTCGCCGCAGGGCATCGTGGTCACGCTGGCGCGCTCGATCTGCGTCACGCGGAACCACCGGATGGCGCTGCGCAACCGACACCAGCCGATCAGGTACCAGCGGCCGTTCGTGGATCCGAACATGACCGGTTCGACGTCGCGGGTCGTCGCGCTGCCGTCACGCGCGACGTAGCGGATGCGCACGACGCGCTGCTCGGCCATCGCTTCATCGAGCGCCGATCTGACCGCGCGCACCGGAGATGACGGCCGGTCGACCCAGATGCGACTCGCGAGCTCGTCGGCCCGGGTCCGGGTCCTGGGGTCGAGCACGTCGAGGATCTTCTGCACGCCGGCTGAGGCGAGGTCGGCATAGGGGGCGTCGGAGGCAGCCGAGACGGCCGCGAGAAGCGCCACGGCCTGCGCGGGGGTCAGGCTGACCGGCGGGAGGTTCGCTCGAGCGACCAGGCCGTAGCCGCCGCCGGGACCTGGGCGCGACCAGATCGGTGCGCCACTGTGCTCGAGGGCGGCGAGGTCCCGCTTGACCGTTCGCACCGAGACCCCGAACTCGGCCGCGAGTCGCTCAGCCGTGCACCCGCGGGATCCGTTGCGGCGCAGCATCTCGACCAGGGCGTGCAGCCGTTCTGCCCGCTTCACGTCCGCACCCCGAGCAAGATCATGTCAGAAATAGTGACACACCGTTGTCCACCGAGCTTGCGAGCATCGCTGCATGACGACCAAGACGAACGAACCGACCATCATCCTGATCGCTGGCCACTGGCTCGGCGCGTGGGCGTGGGACGAGGTCGTGGAGCACCTGAGCGCTTACGGCCGGCGAGCCGTCCCGATGACCCTTCCCGGCCTGGACGCGGCAGACCCCGAGCGAGCGTCCAGGACGCTCGACGACCAGGCGGCGGCGATCGAGCAGGTCGCAGCCTCCGAGGAGCACCCGGCGGTCATCGTGGCGCACAGCGGGGCCAACGCCCCGGTGAGCCTGGTGCTCGACCATCACCCCGAGCTCGTCCGACGGGTGGTCTGGGTCGACAGCGGGCCGGCCGCGCCCGGAAGCGTCTTCGCTGCCGACCGGTCGGACGAGCTGCCCCTGCCACCCTTCGACAGGCTCGCGGAGCAGGCCAGCCTCGACGGCTTGAGCACCCACGTTCTCGAGCGGTTCCGGGCCCGGGCCGTCCCGGAACCCGCTCCCGTGCTTCGCCAGCCGTTGGAGCTCACCAACGACGCACGTCTGCAGGTCCCGACCACGCTGGTGTGCTGCTCGATCCCGAGCGCCCAGGTGAGGGAGCTGGCCGACGCCGGCCATCCGATGTTCGCCGAGGTCGCGAACCTCCAGCACCTCGACCTCGTCGACCTGCCGACCGGCCACTGGCCCATGTGGAGTCGCCCCGAGGACCTGGCACAGGTCCTCGCCGCCGCAGCGACGTCCCGGGTGGGCTGAACCGCCAGCGGGCACCCAGGGGGCCAGTCACCTCGGCCGGCCCCCGTCAGCGACCGCGAACCCCCACGTCGGAGAGCCCAGCCGTCCTCGAACCGGGAAGCTCCGCCTCCGGTGCGCACCCCGCTGCTGCTCACGGCCATCCAGCCAGCCGACTGCACGACTGTGCTATAACCAACACATGCGTGCAGCCCCCGATGACCTCACCGCCTCCGCCCGGATCCGCGCCGCGGCGATGCGCCTGTTCGCCGAGCGCGGGTTCGACGCCACGTCGATCCGCGACGTCGCCGCCGAGGCCGGTGTCTCCTCGTCGCTCGTCGTCCACCACTTCAAGACGAAGGCGCAGCTCAAGGAGGCGACCGACGCCCGGCTGATCGCCTCGCTCACCGCGATGCTCGGTGAGGTCCCCACGGACGCGGGCGCCGACTTCAGCGAGACGGCCCGCTCGATGGCCGAGCTCCTCCGCGGCGAACCGGAGCTCATGCGCTACCTGCGTCGCATGCTGATCGACGGCGGCCCGGCCGCGAGCGGACTGTTCCACGGTCTCGTCGAGGCCACCGTGACCGAGCTCGGCGCCCAGGAGGCCGCCGGGATCGTCCGGCCCTCGGCCGACGCGCGCACCCGCGCCGTGTTCCTGATCGTCAACGACCTCGGCGCGATCATCCTGCGTGACCTCGTCGAGCAGGCGATCGGGGCGGACCCGTTCAGCACGGCCGGCATGACGCAGTGGGGAGCGGTCGTCATGGAGGTCTACACGGGCGGCATCTACGCGAGCGGGTCGTCGCGCGATGCGGCGCCGCCACGTTCGGGGGTGGGCGCGCCCCCACCTGCCGCCGCGCCATCTGCCTCACCCTCGCCCGCGACACCCCCGTCCACCACTCCCCCGTCCACCACCCGTCCGGTCACCGACAGAGAGGACCGTTGAGCATGCCGTCACCTGTGATCGAGACCCATCGCCTGACCAGGTCGTTCGGCGCCCACCGTGGCATCATCGACGTCGACCTCCAGGTCGAGCCGGGCCAGATCTTCGGCTTCCTCGGCCCCAACGGCGCCGGCAAGTCGACCACCATCCGCATCCTCATGGGGCTGTACCACGCGTCGTCGGGCACCGCGCAGGTGCTGGGGCTCGACCCGCTCCGGGACGCCGTCGAGCTGCACCGGCGCACCGGCTACCTGCCGGGAGAGCTCGCCCTGTACCCGCGCGTGACTGGGCGCGAGATCCTCGACCGGTTCGGCTCGGCGCGGGGACTGCGGGACACGACGTACCGGGACGAGCTGATCGAACGGTTCGGCGCCGAGGTCGACCGCCCCACGCAGACCCTCTCGAAGGGCAACAAGCAGAAGCTCGGCATCGTCCTGGCGTTCATGCACCGCCCGGAGCTCCTCGTGCTCGACGAGGCGACGTCGGGCCTCGACCCGCTCCTGCAGCAGGAGTTCATCACCCTGCTCCGGGAGACGGCGTCCGACGGCCGCACCGTCTTCCTCTCGTCGCACGACCTCGACGAGGTGCAGCGCGTCGTGCACCGGCTCGCGATCATCCGCGAGGGGCGGATCGTCGTGGCCGACACGGTCGACGGGCTGCGGCGCCACGCACCGCGCACGATCGAGCTGACCTTCGACCACGACGTCGACACCACCGCGCTCGCCCGGCTCGACGGCGTCCAGGTCGCCGGGACGGACCCGCGCCACGTGCTGCTCACCATCACCGGGCCCGTCGCGCCCGTCCTGCGTGCGATCGCGCCGCTCGACCCGATCGACCTCCTGGCACGGCCGGCCGACCTCGACGAGCTGTTCCTCGACTACTACCGCTCCAGCGACCGTCCGGAGGCCACCCGTGCGCACTGAGATCGCCCAGATCGACCTCCGGCTGCGCCGGCGCTCCATCATCTGGTTCACCGTCGGCCTCGCGGCGTACGCGTTCATCCTCGTCGCGATGTACCCGTCGGTGAAGTCCGACGCGTCGCTCGGCGACCTCACCGCGAACAACCCGACCGTCGCCGCGATGCTCGGCGTGAACGGCTCCCTGACGGCACCCACCGGCTGGGTCAACGGCAACCTGTACGCGAACTTCCTGCCGCTCATGATCCTGCTGCTGACCATCGGGTACGGGGCCTCGTCGATCGCCGGCCAGTCCGAGGACGGCTCGCTCGGCCTCGTCGCGACGCTGCCGATCAGCCGACGCCGGCTCGTCCGCGAGAAGTCCTTCGTCCTGGCGCTGCTCGCCGTCCCGATCGCCGTTGCGACGATGGCGTTCATCCTGCTCGGACGTCACTACCAGCTGACCCTGCCGACAGGCGCGGTCATCGGATCGACGGTGGCCATCCTCGTCATGGGCGTGGACTTCGGCCTGATCGCCATGATCATCGGGGTGGTCTCCGGCAGCCGCGGGCTCGCCCTCGGCCTGACCTCGGCCCTCGCGGCAGCGTCCTACCTGGTCAGCTCGCTGGCCCCGGTGCTGAGCTGGGCGCACACCCTGCGACCGGTCTCACTCTTCTACTGGGCCGTCGGCGGCGACCAGCTCACCGCCGGGCCGTCGCTCACGGCCTGGGCGGTCCTGGTGCTCGGTGGCGTCGCGTTGCACCTCGCGGCCGTCGTGCTGATCGAACGGCTCGACATCCGCTGAGGCCGCCGGCCCGTCGAACCACGACCTCCGTTGCCGACGCCTCCGCCCCTGAGGTAGGACTGATGTCGGGGGGTGATCGACGTGCGCGGTGAACGGTGGTGGGTCCCGCTCGCCTTCATCCTTCCGGGCGTCGGCCTGGCGTGGTCCGTTCTCGCCGACACCACCCTCGTCACCTGGGCCTACTGGGGCGGGTACGGGGTTCTCGCGATCGGGATGGTCGTGCGCGCCCTGCGGCCGTCGGCGACAGGTCGGCGGACGCGGTCCGCGACCTCACCGGCGATGGACGGGTTCGACGCCTCAGCCCGGTAGCACCACACTGTCGCCCGCGGCGAGCTCTCCGGATACCTCGACCCACCCGTCGACCACGACACCCACGGCCACCGACACCTGCCGACGGACCTCGCCGTCCAGGACCACGACGGTCGGTCGACCGGCCTCGTCGGCCACGACCGCGGCCACCGGCACCGTCAGCGCGCTGTCCCGCTGCGCTGCGGTCCGGACCACGGTCACCGGCGTCCCCGACGTCCGCCCCGACACCTCGACGTCGAACCCGACGGTGAGCGTCACCCTGCCGTCGACGACGTCTCGACCGGTGGCCACGACGTGCGCCGCTGTCCTCCCGCCGTCCGACCACGCCACCGTCACGGGCGCTCCCGCCGACCACGCGGCCACGTCCTCGGCGGCGACCTCAGCGCCGACCACCTGCGCGGAGCTTGCGAGGGTCAGCACCGCCGTCCCGCTCCGTACGGCGTCACCGGGCTGCAGCAACCGGGCCGTGACCTCGCTCGCGTCCGGCACCGCGACCAGGTCCCCGAGCGTGACCACACCGTCCGGGTCCAGCCTCCCGAGGTCCATCTCCCACCGCTCGACCGCCGCAGCGGTCACCGACGTGAACGCGTCGTCGACCGTCAGGCCGTCGCCGTACCCGAGGGCGACCAGCAGCTCCTCGAGGGCCCGCACGTCCACGCCGTCACCGACACCGACCTCGAGGTCACGCCAGAACACCACGTCCGCCGCCACGGCGACGACCGGTTCACCGTTCGCCGCGTACAGGACCGTTCCCGTCGTCACGCTGGTGCCGAGGTCCGCGAGCGCGGTGAGCGTCGCCGCCGGCGTGGTCGACGCCGCGCCGGTGGCCGGCTGACCGGTGCTCTGTGGCAGCGGGCTGCTCGTCGGGAGACTCCCGGCCGACGTGCTGCCCGTCGGGACGGTGCCGCTCCGGGGGGACGCGCTCGGGTCGGAGGGGACGGACGAGGCCGGCGGGGTTCCCGTCGACGGCGCGGTTCCGGGCTTGGTCGCGGGCAGGGGTGTCGGCGAGACCGTCGGGGTCGGCGTCGGGTCAGCCGTGGGGTCCGTCGTGGGCGCGTCCGTCGGCGTCGTCGTGGGCGCGTCCGTCGGCGTCGGCGTCGGTGCCTCCGTCGGCGTCACCGTCGGGTCCGCCCTCGGGGTGGTCACGTCGACCGGGAGCGCGGTCACGTACGACACGAGCTCCGCCGTGCCGAACGACGTCGACCCGGACCCCGCCGAGCCGAGCGCCATCACTCCGCTCTCCACCGACCCAGGTGCCTGAGCTGTCGCTACCGCCGAGGTCACCGTCGCCGAGGTGACCGTCGCCGCACCGACGGTCGCCGACGTCGAGGCCCCCGCAGCCCCGCCACCCGCACTACCCGCCGACGCGTCCGGCGTCGCCGCCAACGCCGCGACCCGGGTGTCCCCGAACGTGACCGCGTACCGCGCGGCGCGTTGCACCGTGCCGTCGACGGTGCTCGTCACGGCCATGGTGCGGGTCGTGACGGTCGCGGTCGGAACCGCGACCGCGGGGTCGGCAGCCACGGCCCGGCTCCCCCGGGCTCCGACGAGCCCGAGGGTGACCACGACGACCACGGCGGCGGAGGTCAGCGCGACGACGCGCCGACGGGGATCCAGGACGAGAGCGCGGCGTGACATGTCAGACGGTCCTCAGGGCTTCGGTAGGAGGGAGTCGGGCGGCGCGCATCGCCGGGTAGAGCCCGGCCACCGCGCCGATGGTGAGAGCAGCGACGAACCCGCCGGCCACGCCGACCAGCGGGACCACGACCTGCCACCCGCGCAGGACGTCGTACCCGGCGGTGACGGCGGCCCCGAGCAGGACCCCGACGAGGCCGCCGACCGCGGAGAGCAGCAGCGACTCCATGAGGAACTGCAGGCTCACGTGGCGACGGGTGGCACCCAGGGCCCGGCGCAGACCGATCTCCGACCGACGCTCGAGCACCGAGATGACCATGACGTTCGCGATGCCGACGCCACCGACAAGCAGGGCGACCGCGCCGAGCCCGAGGAACAGCCCGGTGAAGGCGCTGCTCGCGGCGGCCTTGGCGGCGATCGCGTCGGACGGGCGCGACACCTCGACCTGGTCCGGGTTCTCCGGGTCCGCGGTCGCGGGGACGACGGCCCGGACGGTGTCCAGCGCGGTCGGGTCGGTGCGCAGGTAGACGGTCTCCGGCGCCTCGGCGGCGCCCATCGACCCGGTGGCGTACGGACGTCCGATCAGGACCGAGCGGTCGATGTCCTGAGCGAGCTCGAACGGTCCGAGGATGCCGATGACGGCGAACCACCGGTCACCGATCCAGACCATCGGGGCGGTCGCGACGTCCTCGATACCGAGGCGCTCGGCCGCGACGGATCCCAGCACGACCGTCGGGAGCTGGGCACTCGCGGCGTCGAGCCACCGCCCGTTCGCGACCGACCCGGCGAGAGACTCGACGAGGTCGAGGTCGGCGGCCTTGACGGTCAGGCCCTGCGTGCGCGTCTCCGGGACCAGGTCCGTCCGGCGCACGGTCGCGTCCACGGACGTCACCGAGCTGACGGTCTGCACCGGGCGGATCCGCCGGAGCATGAGCTCGCTCGTCGTCGGCAGGGTCGCGTCACCGGCGCCGATGCCGGTGCCGGCCTGGACCGTGAGGAGGTTGGTGCCGAGCCGGTCGAGAGAGGACAGCAGGGCGGCGCTCGACGACTGCGAGATCCCGAGGACCCCGACCATCGCGGCGATGCCGATCGCGATCCCCAGCGCCGACAGCGCCGCACGGAGCCGTCGGCTCAGCAGGCCGACCGAGCCGACGCGCAGCACGTCCGCGGCGTGCAGCCTGCTCCGGCGCAAGGCGGTG
>JAJYCD010000128.1 GCA_021778635.1 Actinomycetes bacterium | reverse complement strand
CGCGCGGACCACGGCGGTCTCGCTGACGAACACCAGCTACGTGTACGCGGTGCACGCCGCACAGGGGGACGGATCGTTGCGGGTCGAGCTGGACGTCGCCGACGGGCCGCGCGCACGCGTGCTGGACGGCGACGGGAGGGTCGTCTTCGCGTACGGCGGGTGACGCGGGGCGACGGCCTGCCGCACGAGCTAGTCGGCTCCCGCGAAGCCGGGGCGGCCAGTCGCGACCTCTGACGGGACGATCGCCTGCTCTGCCGCGTCGACCATCTCCCCGCCCGGCGACCCACCAGCGCCTTCACGGCGCGTCACGCTTGAGCCTGCCTGCCACCCGTCACGACATCCCCATTCACGAGGTCGCAGTCGTGGATCGAACGGACGACATCGAGTTGAGAGGCGCCGCTAGACGACCAAAGCGGTCGAACCGGAGACCACGAGGTCGGCGCGGGTTCGCGTCGCCTCGATGAGCACCGCGTTCTTGCCGTCAACGGATTCCGCCCACTCGCGCGCAGCCGCGGGGCTACGTCCGTGTCGTTCATGGCGGTCCACGAGCCGCCGCAAGCGCTCGCTTGCGGACGTCTCGCAGAACCATGCCTCCGAGAGCAGGCCCTTGACCTGGTCCCAGGGTTCGGCGTCGACCAGGAGGTAGTTGCCCTCGACGACGACGAGCTGGGTCGCCGGCGAGACCGCGACCTGTCCCGCGACGCCCTCGTCGACGCCCCGGTCGAAGCCGGGCGCGAAGACGGTGTGGTCGAGCTCGACATGCAGGCGGCGCAGCAGGGAGACGAACCCCCAGCCGTCGAACGTATCGATCGCACCCTTGCGGTCATGGATCCCGAGACGGTCGAGCGTGGCGTTGGCCAGGTGGAACCCGTCCATCGAGAGGTTCGCGGCGAAGCCGTCGTTCCCGCCGCGCGCTGTCGTCAGAAGGTTGACCCGCTCGGTGAGGCTCTCGGCGAGCGTCGTCTTGCCCGCTCCTGGGCTCCCGGTGATGCCGAGGATCGCGCGCGTCCCTGGCCGGACGAGCGCAACGGCCCGCTCGGCAAGAGCGTCGAGCGATTCAGGCGCTGACACGGTTTCCCTCGAGTGCGCTGGTGAGGTAGCCGTGGGCGTGCGAGGCGAGGGCTGGGCCGTCGTCCCAGAGGTTGCGCCAGATCGCGAGGTCGTTGGACAGCGTCGGGGACACGACCGCGGATGAGAACGACTCGAACGTGATCGCTCCCGTGTAGCCGATCTGACCGAGGGCGTGGAAGAACGAAGTGAAGTCGAGGTGTCCGCTGCCGAGATACCCGCGGTGGTTCTCACCGACGTGGATGTAGCCGAGGCGGTCCCCGGCCAGCAGGATCGGACGGACGAAGTCGTCCTCCTCGATGTTCATGTGGTAGCTGTCCAGGTGGATCAGGACGTTGTCGTGGCCGATGTCGTCCGCGAGCCGAAGCGCCTGGCTGGCTGTGTTGATGACGTTGGTCTCGTAGCGGTTGCAGACCTCGAGGCCGAGGGTCATGCCCTTGGTCCGTGCATCCGTTGCGAGGTCCTGTAGGACGGCGACGACATTGGCGCGACCCGCAGCGCTCAGTGGCTGACCGTACTTCCCGAGTGCGCTATACAGCGCTCCGGTGAAGTGTGTGCCGCCGAGTTCGGCCGTGATCTGCAAGGAGTCCTGCAGGAGTCTCGCGCCTCGCGCCACGACCGCGGCGTCGGAGCTGGAGACGTCTGCGTCGAATGCGAGCCCGCGCGAGCACACGACGTCGAGCCCGGCAGCCCGCAATGCGGTCCGAGCCTGCGCGACGTCGAGGTTGACGGCGTCGTGCAGGGAGATCTCGAGGATGTCGAACCCCGACTGCTTGGCTTGGGTGACGGTGTACTCGACCTCGGCGGGCGTGGTGCCTCCGGTGAAGACGAGGGCGTGGACGCCAAGCTTGTTGATGGGCATGTCGAGTTCCTTAGTGATCGGTGTGCACGGACAGGGTGGCGTGGAGCTGGCTGCGGAGGAAGTCGTGGGCATGGCGCGCCAGGGGTGCGGGGTCGTCCCACAGGGAGCGCCACAAGCCGATGTCATCGGCAGTACCGGGTGAGACCACGGCACGCGAGAAGGACTCGAACGTGATGGGACCTGAGTAGCCCGTCCGGGCGAGCGCGTCGAACAGGTGGGGCCAGTCGATCGAGCCGGACCCGAGGTACCCGCGGTGGTTCTCCGCCGCGTGGATGTACCCGAGGAGCCCGCCAGAGTCCCTCACTGCCGCGCCCTGGCTGGTCTCCTCCAGGTTGGCGTGGAACGTGTCGAGGTGGACGACGACGTTCGGCATGTCCAGCTCGCGGATGAACTCCACGGTCTGCGCGGCGGTGTTCAGCAGGTTGCTCTCGTACCGGTTGACATACTCCATCCCCAGCGAGATGCCTGACGTGAGCGCCATGTTCGCGATGCGGCGCAGCACTCCGAGGGAGTTCTCCCTGGCGGCCTCCGTCGAGATGTGGTCGTACTTCGTCATTGCGGAATACAGCACCCCGCCGACGTAGGTCGAGCCGGTGTCGCGCGCGAACCGAACCGCGTCGGAGAGCTTCTTCTCTCCTCGGGCGGACGTGGCCGCGTCCTCGGTGTTGATGTCGCAGTCCGGGCTGAGCGCCAGGGAGACGACTGAGCTGATCGAGTGACTTTCGAGAAGGCGTGCGGTGAGCGCGAGGTCCGTCGTGGCAGGGTCCGCGACAGGGATCTCGATCAGGTCGAAGCCTGCGGCCGCGCTCTCGCTGATGGCGTGTCGCGCCGAGGTGGGGGACCAGTCGCTGACCCAGACGCCTGCGTGGATGCCGACCAGGTTGCGGTTCGCGGCACCGCTGATGAGGGGAGACATGTCGCCGCTACGCCGCTCGTGCGCCGGTGATGAGTGCGACGAGCTCGTCGCCGCTCGTCGCGGAGGCTCGCCGTCCCGCGACGGCCACTCCGGCGCGCATGACCCAGATGTGGTCGGCCAACCGCATGACCTGGTCGAAGTTATGGCTGATGAGCAGGACGGCGACACCCGAGTCGCGCAAGGTGTTGATGACGTGCTCGACGCGGGCGGTCTCCTGTACCCCCAGTGCGGCCGTCGGCTCGTCCATGATGACGATCTTTGAGTTTCGACCGGCAGCCCGCGCGATCGCCACAGCCTGGCGTTGCCCACCGGAGAGCCTGCGAACCTTGCTCGTCACCGATGGCGCGTTGACGGCGAGGTCCTGCAGGAGTTCCGCGGCGTGGGCCTTCATCGCCTTGCGGTCCAACGTGCGGATGAGCCCGAGCCTGCGCGTCAACTCCCGGCCGAGGAAGAAATTCTGCCAAACCGCGAGCTCTTCGACGAGGGCGAGGTTCTGATGGACTGTCTCGATTCCGCTCTGGGAGGCGTGGTGCGGGGTCTCGAAGACGACCTGCTCACCGTCGAGGGTAATTGTTCCGCTGTCCGGCTTGTGGATTCCTGACAGGCAACGCACGAGCGTGGACTTACCGGCGCCGTTGTCACCGATCAGAGCGGTGATCTCGCCCCGGCGCATCGTGATCGACGCGCTCTTGAGCGCATGGATGCCACCGAACGACTTCGTGATGTTCTCCGCTGTGAGCAGGACATCGGCTCCGGGATTCGAGACCGGGGACAGGCTGGGCGACGTGGTCATTTCTTCTGGAACCTCGTGAGTAGGGCTGCCAGGACGACGACGATCCCGACGGCGAGCGGCTGGTAGAACTGGGACACCCCGAGGAGGGTGAGCCCGTTGGTCAGTGCGGTGAGCAGCAGTGCACCGACGATCGGGCCGACGATCTTGGCCTTGCCGCCCGTCAGGCTCACGCCACCCAGGACCACGGCGGCGATCGAGTTCAGCAGGTACTGGGTGTTGATGGCGGGTTCGGCCGCCCCGATTCGGGCGACGAGGAGGAGTGCGGCGACTCCCGCGAGGCCCGCCGCGATCAGGTACGTCGCGATGCGTACCCGGACCGCGCTGATCCCGTTGGCGATGGCGCTCTCATCGTTGCCACCGACTGCCTGCACGTGCAGGCCGAATCGGGTGCGGAACATGACGAACCACGCGACGGCCCCGATGACGGCGGCGAGGATGATCGGGTAGCCGAAGATGCCGATCGAGCCTGTGGTGAGCCTCAGCAGCTGACTGCTGTTGACTGCGATGGGCTTGCCGTCGGAGAGGATCAGGGCGAGTCCCGTCGCGACGGAGAGGGTTGCGAGCGTGGCGATGAAGTCGGTCACCTTGCCGCGGGCGATGAGGAGCCCGTTGACGAGGCCGACGAGGGCAGCAGTGAGGATGCCGATCACGGTGGAGATCACAAATCCGCGTCCGGCCGACCAGGACAAGCCGAAGCCGACCGCGCCGAGCGTCATCGTCGCCGAGATGGACAGGTCGATGCCGCCCGTCGTGATCACAAACGCCTGAGCCACGGCCAGGATCACCAGGATCGCGGCCGCGATGAGCATCGCGCGGATGTTGCCGAGCGTCAGGAACGCCGGGCTGAGGAAGGAGAACACGATCACGAGCGCGACGAGGCCGATGGACGCCGCGTTCTCCGCCCAAAAGCTCAACTCGCGGATGTTGGCGAGCATCGGGGCCATACGGTGGGGGGCCTTCGTGCTGGCCCGAGACCCCGGCGGGGTTGGCACGGTGCTGCGCTCCAGTCCTGGTGAGCGCTCAGCGGGGAGTGGTGTTTCGAGGGGCATGGCTCGACCCGTCCTTTGGAGGTAGGTGCGCTCTCCCTACGTGCGGGAGAGCGCACCTATGGGCTACTTCTTGGGCAACAGGCTCGTCAACGGGTCGGCGAAGGCCGTGAACGGCTGGGGGAATGCGGCGATCGCAGCTGCGGCGAGGTCGGACGTCACGAGCGCGGTGGGCGACTCGATCGTGGCGGGTAGCTTTCCACCCGCCACGGCGACCTCACACGCCTCGAGTCCGAGGGAACCGATCGCGTACGGGTACTGCGCGACGGTCGCCGTCAGGCCACCCGACTGGATGGACTGCAGCGCGTCCTTGTTCCCGTCGACGCTCACGACCAGGATCTTGCCGGTCAGGCCCGCGTTCTGGATCGCCTTCACGACCCCCAACCCCATGTCGTCGTTCGCGACGAAGAAGCCCGCGAGATCGGGGTGCGCCGCGATGATCGTGGTTGCCGCGGTGAGCGCGAGGTCTCGGTTCCAGTTCGCGGCGGTCTCCTGGACGACCGTTAGCTTTCCGGCGGCGGCGCTCGTGAAGCCGGTGACGCGTGCGGCACTGGTGACGTCGCCGGCGGTGCCGCCGATGACCGCGACCTTGGCGCCTGCGGGGAGCGTCCCGGCGAGGAAGGTGCCGGCCTTGCCGCCTGCGGCCGTGTTGTTGGTGCCGATGTAGGTCGCGATGTTGATGCCGGCGGTCTTGGCGGCGCTGGCGTCGACGGGGTTGTCGATGTTGACGATCGGCTTGCCGGCCGTGGAGACCTGGCTCAGGGCCTGGATGAGGTTCGTCCCGCTGATCGGGTTGACGATGTAGCAGCCGAAGTTCTGGCCGGCGAGCGTGGTCAGGCGGTCGGCCTGACCGGTCGTGTCGGTGATGTCCGTCGCGGCCTGGATGGTGACCTTCGCGCCGTCCTTGGTGGCGGCGCCGTTGATCCCGTCCTGCATGGCCTGGAAGAACGGGTTGTCGAGGCCCTTGATCACGGCGGCGACGTTGGCCGGCGTGGCGGCCTTTGCCGTCGCGGGACCGGTTGTTCCTGTCGCCCCTGACCCAGACGTGCTGCTGGAGCACGCGCCGAGGGTGAGGACTCCGGCAACGAGGGGGACGACGATCCGAAGTGCGTGGGCCCGTGGGCCAGCTGTGCTGAACATCTTCGTCCTTGAGGGTGTCAGGGCACTACAGCGTGCCAATGAGGAGAAACTACCCCCCCTTTCGATCGCACGCAAGACGAAAGTGGCGGTAGTTACGCCTTCCTTGTAGAGTTCGATCGTCTCACTGAGCCTCACCGATCGCGACGGAGTCCGAGGACGATGGAACCGATGACCGGCACCGAAGGCGGTTCACACGTCTCCGACGTGCTCTCACTGTTTCGCGATCGCGGCATGCTGAGCAGGACCGAGATCATCCAGATCACGGGCCTGTCGCGCTCCACGGTGAACCAGCGTCTAGCGGCCCTGCTTGCCGGCGGGCTGATCATCCCCGCGGGAGGCGCAGAGTCCACCGGTGGACGACCGTCGAATCGGTTTGCGCTCAACCGGCACCGCGCGATCCTGCTGGCAGCCGACATCGGCGCATCTGGGTTCACGGTCGCAGCGTGCGACCTGGCGGGCACCGCCCTCCGCCACGTGACGCGCTCGGTGAACGTCTGGGAAGGCCCCGAAAGAGTGCTCACCGACGTGCAAAAGGCCTTCAGTGAGATTCAGCACGGCGAAGAGGTCTGGGGAATCGGCGTCGGAGTCCCCGGACGGGTGGAGTTCGGGGCCGGGCGCGTCGTGAACCCCCCGATCATGACCGGCTGGGACCGCTTCGACATCCCTCAGTGGTTCGCGGACTCGTACGACGTGGCCGTTCTCGTGGAGAACGACGCGAACGCGCGGGCGGTGGCCGAGTCTCGCCTGCACAACAGCCGTAATCTCATCAGCCTCAAGCTCGGCACTGGAGTCGGCTCCGGGCTCGTCTTCAACGGCCAGATCATCCGCGGCAACGACGGCGGTGCCGGCGACATCGGGCACACACGCGCCGCCGTGCCCCTGGACACCCCTGAGCTGCAGTGCCGGTGCGGCAACCTGGGGTGCGTCGAGGCGTACGCGAGCGGATGGGCGCTCATCCGCGACCTCCAGAGCTCCGGCCTCCCGGTGACCGGCGTCGCCGACGTGGTCGACCTCGTCAACCGCGGCAACAGCGACGCGGTTCGCCTCGTCCGCCAGGCCGGACGCGTGCTCGGCGAGGCGGTCGCCGACCTGGTGAGCATCCTCAACCCCGAGGTGGTCGTCATCTCCGGCCGACTCGCAGAGTGTGAAGAGACCCTCCTGAACGGAGTCCGCGAACGCGTCTACCTTCGGGCGCTCCCACTTGCGACGCGCAACCTCTCACTCACCACATCCGAGCTGGGCGAGCTCGCAGGCGTCGTCGGCCTGGCACTCATCACCGCAGACCACATTTTCGAACCCGATGCACTGGACCGTCGCCTCGATGGTGAGCCGCACGACGCTGACGCGAGCGGGAAGGCGGTGCGGGAGGGATAGACCGCGGCCCCGCGGACAGCAGTCCTGTTCAGCAGCGAGGCCGACCGGTTGGTGAGCAGCGCTCACGGCCCGTTCACCGCTCCGCACGGAGCCGCCTGGTGTGCCGCGCGGAGCACCGGGCGATCGCGCACGTCTCGGCCGAAACCCCTGCGCCGCTTCCGGCACTGCGCCACGATGGCGCTATGACGCTTCCGGGGGGCACGTCCGTCGATCTCGCTGTTCCGCAGCGCGCCGTCGACCGCCTCGAACCCGCCTACGCGAGCTGGACCATGCGGGTGGTGGCCGCGC
>JAJYCD010000036.1 GCA_021778635.1 Actinomycetes bacterium | reverse complement strand
AGGCTCCGGCCTCGGTGTTCGGCCACCTCCCCGCCGTGCGGGTCGGGCAGTCCCTCAACCTCGCTGATCACGTGGCCGAGAGCGATGCGTACCGGCGGAACCGGCTCGACGAGGCGCACGCGCTGCGCCGCCGGGCCATCACGCTGTTCGGCAGCGCCATCACGGTCCTCCTGGTCGCGGGGGCGATCGGCATCGCGATGCATGGCGCGGACACGATCTGGTACGTCGGCGTCGTCGGGGCCGTGGTCCTGTGCGTCCGGGCGTGGCGCGACTACACGAACGCCACGTACCGGGGTGCACCCGTGCTCACGGCAAGCGCCTGGGTGGTGGCGGTGATCGCGCTCGTCGTGGCGCTCGCGGTCCTCGTCGCGGGTCCGGTCGCGGCGATCACCTCGTTGGCGCACCTCGTGGACAAGGTCGGCCGCTAGCCCATCCGACCGGACGGCCAGGCGGATCTCCGCTGCCGTCGCTACGCCGGTCGGCGGGCCGATCGGGTCGGGGCCGAGCGGGAGGCCGTCGCCGTCGTCTCCCCACGAGTGCGCTCACGAGCCGGTGGCGAGCTCAGTGGTTCCGCGAGCGATGGTGCCCGAGCCACCCGGCGTCGCCGGAACGAGGTCCGTCGATCGCCGATGCCGGCGCCGCGGAGGCCTCACGACGGCCGAGGTGCGGCCGATCAGAGAGGTGGCGCCTTCGAGGTGCCAGCCCCGACAGATTCGCAGCCGTCGTTCGAAAGTGACACCGATGTCCGAGAACACCCCGCTCGCGCGCATACAGCACCCCGGATCGACCAGAGCCGAGAGCGCAGGGGCTGTCCCTGTGGCCACGTCGGGCCCGGGCCGCCTCTGGGGCGCCCCCATCCTGGCTGTCGCCACAGCCGTCTCGGTGGCAGCGATCAGTGGCGCGTCAGGCGTGGCGTGGGTGATCTGCGGCGTCGGCGCCGCGATCGCGCTCACGTTCCATGCGGCGCAGATGCGCGGGCTGACGCGCGCGATCGGGCAGGTCAGGTCGATCGCGGCGGCAGCGGCACGGGGAGACTTCTCCGCTTCCGCGGATGGAGCCACCTACCGGGACCCCTACGGGCTCGCGGACGCCGTCTCTCCCGCCGTCGACTTCTTGGCGGCCAAGCTCGGATCCATCGCCCCCGAGGCCAAGCTCCTCATCATCGCCGGCGAGGAGCTCGGTCTCATCGGGGACGCGATCGCCGACGGGGCCCGCGGGACGAGCGGGCAGGCCAGCGCGATCGTCAGCTCGGCCCGCGAGGTGTCGCAGAACATCGAGCTCGCCGCGGCCGCGAGCGAGCAGCTGCGCGCCTCGATCTCCGAGATCGCCGGAACCACCTCCCGGGCGTCGGTGGTGGCACGCACCGCGGTCGATTCGGTCACGAGCGCCGCACGCACGATCACGGCCCTCGGCGACTCCTCGGCGCGGATCGGGGATGTCATCAAGACGATCACCTCGATCGCCGGGCAGACCAACCTGCTCGCTCTCAACGCGACCATCGAGGCCGCCCGCGCCGGTGAGGCGGGCAAGGGGTTCGCGGTGGTCGCCTCTGAGGTGAAGACGCTTGCCCAGGAGACGGCCAAGGCCACCGAGGAGATCAGCTCGATGCTGGGCCGGATCCAGAGCGACGCGGCCGAGGCCGTGACGGCGATCGACGCGGTGAGCCGGATCATCGACGAGATCTCGGAGTCTCAGCTCACCATCTCCTCAGCCGTGGAGGAGCAGAGTCTGACCACGAGTCAGGTCACCGCGACCACGCAGGGCGTCTCGACCGAGGCAGCCGCGATCGCGACGGCGATCGCCACCGTCGTCGACCTCGCCCAGGCGAACAGCGAGGCCGCCGACCGCAGCCGGGTCGCGGTCAAGGAGATCGCCCGGATGGGCAACGACATGACCCGCGAGACGGGCAGCCTCCAGTTCGCGACCGCGGCCGGTGAGGGATACTTCGAGATCAGCTGGGACCGCTCGCTCAACCGACTCTCCGACGTGTGCGTCGGCCTCTGGAACGATGCCACCTGCGACGCCTACGTGCGGCAGCTGTCTGCCGCCTACCGGGAGAACCGCCCTGGCTGGACGTTCCTGGTCGACTTCAGCGCTCACCCCGCCCAGGCGGCACGTGTCCAGCAGACGCACGAGGCGATGATGGCCGAGGCCGTGGCGAACGGGCTCACCTGGTGCGCCTTCATCGCGTCGAACCCGCTCGTCGCGATCCAGATGCAACGGCTGTCGACCAAGACGGGGTTCCCGGTGACCTACGTGGCCAGCAAGGAAGAAGCGCTGGCCGTCCTCGCCCAGCACACGCGCTGAGAGGCGCGGTTCGCGGCGGTCACCACGGGTGACCGGATGCGCGAACGGAACAACAGTGTCCAGCACCTCGGGTCCGCTCGTAGTCGGGCTCGTCGACCGGAACCCCACGCGTCCCCGCCGTGCGGATCGGGCAGTCCCGCACCCTCACTGACCATGTGACCGAGAGTGCCGCCTACCCGGGCTCACTCGGCGGGGAGCCGCCGTGCGCGCACCGCGCTGTAGGTCTGCTGCAGCGCGGCGACCGACTGGTCGTAGGACGCCTGGGCGATGCCGATGAAGAGGCAGTCGACGACGGTCAGCTGGGCGATCCTGCTGCCGAGGGCGCCCGACCGAAAGAGCGTCTCGCGGGCGGCGGTGAGGAGCACGATGTCCGCGACCGCGGTCAGGGGCGACCGGCTGAAGTTCGTCAGCGCGATCGTCGTCGCGCCGTGCTCGCGTGCCTGCGTGAGGTAGTCGACCGTGTCGGTGGTGGTGCCGGAGTGCGAGACCGCAACGGCGACGCACTGCTCGTCGAGGACGGCGGCCGTCGTGAGTGCGGCGTGCGAGTCGTGCCACATCAGGGCCGTCAGACCGATCCGGGAGAGCTTCTGTTGGAGGTCGAGGCCGACGATCGAGCCGGCGCCGACGCCGAAGATGTCGACGCGTCGGGCGCCGAGGATCGCATGGATCGCGGCGGCCAGGGCCTCGGTGTCGAGCACGGCCGCCGTGTCGGAGATCGACAGCGTCTCGCTGAGGGCGATCTTGGAGATGATGTCCGCGATCGTGTCGTCCTGGTCGATGTCACCGGACACCGGCGGCAGGTCGGAGGTCTGCAGGCGCTCGCGGGCGGCCTCCTGCGCGAGGTCGAGGCGGAGGTCCTGGTACCGGGTGTAGCCGACGCTCCGGTAGAAGCGGACCACGGACGTGGTGGAGGTGTGGCTGCGTTCCGCGAGCTCGGTGATCGAGAGGTTCGCGGCCGCGACGGGGTCGCTGAGCAGCACCTCGGCGACCTGGCGTTCGGAGCGGCGGAGCGTCGGGCGTGCCTCGCGGATGCGGACGAGGACGGTGCGGGACTCGTGCTCGCGCGCGGTCGTCGTGTTCACCTGCGTCTCCCCGCCTTCTCGCTGCTCGGTCGCCCGGGACCACATGCTGTCACGCCGTCCGGGCGTCGGCCGAGGGGCGCGAGACCGCTCGGAAGTTTGTTACATGATCGTAACCGGCGAGGTACAGATTTGACCTACTCTGAACGCGAGCGCTTGACGCCCGACCGCACCGAGGGCCCTGACCGTGACTCGACGGTCGCCCAGCAGCGAATGGAGCAGTTCATGTCAGCACGTACCCGCGCGGCACGCGGCTGGATCGCCGCCGTCGCGTCCGTCGCCGTTCTCACCCTGGCCGCCTGCTCGAGCCCCACGAGCTCGAGCACGCCGTCCGCGACCACCGGCAAGCCCGGCGGCTCCCTCGTGATCGGCGTCACCAGCGACCCCGACACGCTCTTCCCGTGGAAGGCCACCCAGTTCCAGGCCGTCCACCTGCTCGAGAACATCTACGGGACGTTGACCGAGTTCGACAAGAACCTCAACGTGGTCCCCGGGCTCGCGACGTCGTGGGACACGTCGGCCGACGGCAAGACCCTCACGCTCCACCTGCGCACCGGCGTGAAGTTCGACGACGGCACCGCCTTCGACTCGGCCTCGGTCAAGAGCTCCCTCGACGCGATCAAGAACGAGGCGACCGCCGCCGTCGCCCGGTCCTCGCTCTCCGCGGTGACCTCGGTCGACTCGACGGACGCGTCGACGGTCGTGCTGCACCTGACCGCCCCGGACGCGGCACTCCCCGCGAACCTCGCCACCGTGAACATGGCGATGCTCCCCGCGGGAGCGACCGAGACCGCGCTCAACACGACGCCCGACGGCACCGGCCCGTACAAGCTCGAGTCGCGCAAGCCGAGCCAGTCGATCACCCTCGCCGCGAACACGGCGTACTGGGGGGACGCCCCGACGCTCGCGAGCATCGAGTTCCGGGTCATCCCGGACGAGTCGTCGATCGTCTCCGCGCTCCAGTCCGGGAACGTGCAGATGGCGGTGTTCGACGACCCGCTGGTCGCCAAGACCGCCGAGGGGCCGAACGTCACCGTGACCAAGACGCCGCAGCTCAGCTACCACGTGCTGCAGCTCAACGCCCGACGTGGTGCCCTGACCGACGTGAACGTGCGCCTGGCGATGCAGTGCGCGATCGACCGCCAGCAGGTCCTCGACACCGCAGCCCTCGGCGAGGGCGAGGTGACCGGCCCGATCACGTCGCCGGCCTACAAGTCCGACCCGAAGGCGCGGCCGTGCCCGACGCGTGACCTGGCGAAGGCCAAGGAGTACCTCGCGAAGGCGGGCAAGAGCGCCGGCGTCACGATCGACACGATCGTGTCGCAGGGCGAGTACGCGACCTCGGTCAACGAGGCGCAGAACCTCGCCGCACAGCTCGCCGAGGTGGGCATCACGCTCAAGCTCGAGGTCCTCGAGTCCGGTGCGTACGTCGACCGCTGGATCGCGGGCGACTTCGACGCCGCGGTGGCCCTCAACGGCGGACGTCCGGACCCGGACGGCATGTACGGCCGCTACTTCACCAGCACGGGCAACCTCAACAAGGTCGCCGGGTACAGCTCGCCCGAGCTCGACGCGCTCTTCGCCGAGGGCAAGGCCACGGCGGACCCGGCCGCCCGCAAGGCGATCTACACGAAGATCTCGGACGACCTCGAGAACAATGCCGCGTGGATCTGGCTGTTCACGAGCTACACGTACACCGCGACAGCGACGTCGGTGCGCGGGTACACGCCGATGGCGAACGGCTCGCTGCAGTCGCTCCGCAGCACGACCGTCGGCTAGCTGCACACAGCCGCACATGGGGTGGTGGGACCGGCACCCGCCGGTACCACCACCCCCTGACGAGATGGGCATCATGGTCCGACAGCTCCTCCACCACAGCGTCGTGCGCCGTGGCACGCAGATGGTCGTCACGCTGTTCGGCGTCGCCGTCTTCGTGTTCATCATGCTGCGGGCGATCCCCGGCAACCAGATCACCGCCGGGCTCGGCACCGAGGCAGCGGCGCTCACCCCGGCCCAGCGCGCCGCGCTCGAGAGCTACTACGGTCTCGACAAGCCGCTGCTGACGCAGTTCTTCGGTTGGCTCGGGAACGTGTGCACCGGGAACCTCGGGGTCTCGTCGCGCTCGCAGCAGAGCGTCCTCGACATGACGATGCACTCGCTCCCCGTCACGATCGAGCTGGCGATCCTCTCGATCGTCCTCGGCCTGGTGATCGGCGTGCCGCTCGGGATGCTCTCGGCCTCGAAGCCGGAGTCGCCCCGTGACGCGATCGGGCAGACCGTCGGCCTCGCCGGGCTCTCCATCCCGGCGTTCCTGCTCGCGACCGCGCTGCTCTCGGTCCTCGCCCAGGTGTGGGGCTACAACCCGAACGGTCGGGTCTTCGCCCCGATCACGCAGGACGTGCTGCTCAACCTCCAGCAGATGATGCTGCCCGCGTTCGTGCTCGGGTTCGGGATCGCGGCACCGATCATGCGGACGACCCGGACCGCGGTCCTCGACGTCCGCTCCGAGGACTTCGTCCGGACGGCGCGTGCCAAGGGAGTGCCCGTGCGACGCCTGTACGTCCGGCACATCCTCGGCAACGCGCTGGTCCCGATCGTCACGATGACCGGTCTGCAGTTCGGCTACCTGCTCGGTGGAGCGGTCGTCGTCGAGCAGGTCTTCTCGATCCCCGGGATCGGGCGTCAGGTCCTGCTCGGCATCCAGCAGAAGGAGTACGCGGTGGTGCAGAGCACCGTGCTTGTCATCGCGGTCGCGTTCGTCCTGGTCAACCTCCTGACCGACGTGCTGTACCGCGTGATCGACCCGAGGGTGCGTGCCTCGTGAGCGAGCTCACCGAGCTGCCCGTGACCGTCGCGGGAACGGCACGACGCCCACTCACGGCGGTCCTGCGCAGCCGGAGCGGACTCGCCGGGATCATCCTCACCGGGCTGCTGCTCGTCGTCGCGATCCTGTCCCTCACGGGCGTGCTCCCGTACGACGCGACCGCCCAGGACCCGGTCCACCGCCTCGCGGCGCCCTCCGCCTCGCACTGGTTCGGTACCGACCAGTTCGGCCGGGACGTGTTCGCACGGGTCGCCGCCGGCGTCGCGAACTCGTCACTGATCGCCGTGGTCGCGGTGACCTTCGCGACGACCGTCGGCACCGCCGGGGGTCTGATCGGCGGGTTCTTCCGACGCCTTCCCGACGCGCTGATCAGCGGCCTCACGAACATCCTGTTCGCGTTCCCGCCCCTGCTGCTCGCCCTGTCGCTCGCGTCGGTCTTCACCCGCACCTGGTTCACCGTCGCCGTGGCGATCGCGGTCGTGTACGTGCCGATCTTCGTCCGGGTGACCCGGGGCCCGGTGCTCTCGTTGCGCGAGGTCGAGTTCGTCCGGGCCGCCACGAGCACCGGGGAGAGCCGGATCGCCGTGATGCTGCGGCACGTCCTGCCCAACCTCACCTCGATCCTCGTCGTGCAGATCGCCCTCTCGCTCTCGTGGGCGGTCCTCACCGAGGCGTCACTGAGCTTCCTCGGCCTGGGGACGCCGCCGCCGGCGCCGTCCCTCGGCTCGATGATCTTCGAGTCACGCACGCTCGTCTCGATCGCGCCGTGGACCATGGCCGCACCGGGCGTCGTCGTCGTGCTCCTGGTCGTCGGGCTCAACCTCCTCGGCGACGGCCTCCGGGACGTCCTCGACCCGCGGAACAGGGGGACCCGATGACGACGACGCCGCCGTCCCCGCGCGACTTCGCGAGCCTGTCCACCGAGGCGGTGGACCCGACGTTCGCCGACATCGACAGGATGCGCGTGGCCGACCTCGCCGCCCTCATGAACGCGACTGACGCGACGGTCCCGGCGGCCGTCGAGAGGGCCCTGCCGAGCATCGTGCCCGCGATCGAGGCGACCACCGAGCGTCTGCGGGCCGGTGGTCGACTGATCTACGTCGGCGCCGGCACCCCCGGGCGGCTCGGCGTGCTCGACGCCTCCGAGTGCCCTCCGACGTTCGGGACGTCCCCCGACCAGGTGTTCGCGATCATCGCCGGTGGCCCCGAGGCGATCGTCTCGCCGATCGAGGGAGCCGAGGACGACGAGGAGCAGGGTGCGGCCGCGATCGCCGCCGCCGGCGTCGGACCGCTCGATGCCGTCGTCGGGGTCGCGTCGAGCGGGCGGACCCCGTACGTGGTCGCGGCCATCGGCGAGGCGCGACGTCGCGGTGCCCTCACCGTGGGCCTGTCCTGCAACGTCGGCACCGCGCTGAGCGAGGTCGCCGAGCATGCGATCGAGATCGCCGTCGGGCCCGAGCTGATCAGCGGGTCGACCCGGCTCAAGGCGGGGACGGCGCAGAAGCTCGTCCTCAACATGTTCTCGACGATCGCGATGATCCAGATCGGCAAGACCTACGGCAACCTCATGGTCGACGTGCACGCCTCGAACGAGAAGCTGCGCGCCCGGGCCGTCCGGATCGTGCGGTCGATCGCCCAGGTCGACCGGGCCGCCGCCGTCGCGGCGCTCGAGGAGACCGGGTACCGCGTCAAGCACGCCGTGCTGCTGCTGCGGCTCGGACTGGACCCCGCGACCGCGGAGGAGAGGCTGCTCGCCGCGGGCGGCCGGCTGCGCAACGTCCTGGAGGGAACCGCATGAGAGTGCTCGGGATGATCTCGGGGACGTCGCACGACGGCATCGACACCGCGGTGGTCGACTTCCGGCTCGCCGACGGCGCGCTGACGGGGACGGTCGTGCACACCGGCAGCACGCCGTACGCGGCTGACCTGCGCGCGCGGTTGATCGCGGCGCTGCCGCCCGCCCCGACGACCCTCGCGGAGGTGTGCGAGCTCGACACGCTGATCGGTCAGGCCTTCGCGGCTGCCGCCGTCGCGGTGCTCGAGGAGGCCGGGCCGGTCGACGCGGTCTGCTCGCACGGGCAGACCGTCTTCCACTGGATCTCCGACGGTGCCGCGCTCGGGACCCTGCAGCTCGGTCAGCCCGCGTGGATCGCGGAGGCGACCGGGACCCCGGTGGTCGCGGACGTGCGCGCACGGGACCTGACCGTCGGCGGACAGGGTGCGCCGGTGGTGTCGTTCCTGGACCGGCTGCTGCTCGCCGACCTCCCGGGGACCCGGGCCGCGCTGAACCTCGGCGGGATCTCGAACATGACGGTCGTCGAGCCCGACGGCCGGCTCGTGGCCTACGACATCGGGCCGTCGAACGCGCTGATCGACTCCGTCGTGGTGGAGCGTGGGCTCACCCCGGACGGCTACGACCGCGACGGGGCGATCGCGGCGTCCGGCACCGTCGACGACGCCCTGCTGGACGTCCTGCTCGCCGAGCCGTACTACCGGCTGCCAGCGCCGAAGAGCACCGGCAAGGAGCTCTTCCACGGCGACTACGTGCGGCATGCGCTCGACGTCGCGGGCACGGGGACGACCGACGCCGACCTCGTCGCGACGCTCACCGCGCTGACGATCCGGACCGTCGCCGCCGAGGTCCGGCGCGCCGGCGTCTCGACGTTGGTCGCCTCGGGTGGCGGGTGCCGGAACCCGGTCATCCTCGGCGGCCTGCGAGCCGCGCTGCCCGGGGTCGACGTGCTGCTGTCCGACGACCTCGGGGCCCCGGCCGACGACAAGGAGGCGATCGCGTTCGCGCTGATCGGGTGGTGCACGCTGCACGGCGTCCCGGGGAACCTGCCCGCGGGCACCGGCGCGCGCGAACCGCGCATCCTCGGCAGCCTCACGCCGGGGGCAGGGCCGCTCGTGCTGCCCGCCCCGGTGCCGGCCGTGCCGACCGGGCTGACCCTGACCGTGGCGCGCTAGGTGACCGACGTGCCCACCGTGACCGTGCGCCCGGCCGAGGTCCGCGACCTCAACCAGGTCGTCGACGTGTTCCTCGGCTGCTGGCGCGAGACCTACGCGGCGGTGCTGCCGCGCCGGCTCGTCGACGCGATGACGGACGAGAGCGCGCGCGAGCTGTGGGCGCGGGCCGCGCAGGAGTCCGCCCCGGGGGACCTGCTCGTCGCCCTCGGTGCAGGGCGTGAGGTGCCCGACGGGCACCCACAGGTCGTCGGTGTCGCGCGGCTCGGGGACGTCGTCGACGGGACGGGCCACCTCGCGTCGCTCTACGTCTCGCCGCAGGCCCAGGGCCTGGGCGTCGGTCGCCGCCTGATGGAGGCCGCGCTCACGCGCCTCGCCGCAGCCGGCGCGACCTCGGCGACGCTGTGGGTGTTCCGGGACAACGCACCGTCGATCGCGTTCTACCGCCACCTCGGGTGGGCTCCCGACGGGCACGAGCGCACGCAGCCCGAGTTCGGCGAGCCGGAGCTCCGCCTCTCGCGGAGCCTCGCGCCGGCAGACGGTGACGGTCGCCGATGACCGGAACGGTGCGCGAGCTCAGGGTGCACGAGTCGGTGCGCGCCCTGGTGCGGCCGTTCGTCACCGCGATCCGGCGGGCCGACGCCATCCCCGTCGTGCTCGTCGAGGCCGTCGACGACACCGGAGCGAGCGGCTGGGGTGAGGCGGCCGTGAGCTGGCGTGTCACCGGTGAGTCGCCGGCGAGCGTCCGTGCGGCCGTCCTCGGACCGCTCAGCGACGTGGTCGTCGGACGGCCCCTCGACGCGACCGCGACCCTCGGCGCCGACCTCGCACGCGCGGTGGTCCAGAACGCGGCGGCGCGATCGGCGGTGGAGTGCGCCGTCCAGGACCTGTCCGCCGCACGCCGCGGGCTGACGCTCGCCGCGGCGCTGGGTGCGCCGGGTCCGGGCCTGTCGGGCGGCAGGGGTCGGCGCACCGGTCCCGGGGTGCGATCGGACGTCGGGCTGCGATCGGACCTCCGGGTGCCTGCTGACCTGACGGAGCCTGCGGACGTCAGGGTGCGCACCGACATCACGGTGTCCGCGGCGAGCACCGAGACGCTCGTCGCCGTCGCGCGGCAGCACGTGGCCGACGGCTTCACGACGATCAAGGTCAAGGTCGGCGCCGGCGGCGACGACCGTGCGGCCCTCGTCGCGCTCCGGGAGTCCGTCGGACCCGACGTCGTGCTGCGCGTCGACGCGAACCAGGCGTGGGGCGTCGACGAGGCCGTCGGGATCATCCGGTACTGGGAGGCTGCGGGTGTCGGCCTCGAGCTCGTCGAGCAGCCCGTGCGCGCCCGGGACCTGGACGGCCTGGCCGCAGTGACCGCGCAGGTCGGGACCCCGGTGCTCGCCGACGAGTCCGTCCGCACGAGCGACGACCTCCGCGAGGTGATCCGCCGCCGCGCCGCGGGGCTCGTCAACCTCAAGCTGGCGAAGACCGGCGGGCTGGCGGCGGCGCGGTCGATGGCGGAGCTCGCGGCGCGGAACGGGATCGGCGTCGTCGTCGGCTGCATGATGGAGAGCAGCGTCGGCGTCGCGGCGGCGGCGGCGCTCGCGGCGAGCCTCGGCGGTGCCGACGCCGCGCGCACCCACGACCTCGACGCCGGGCTCTGGCAGTCGACCTCGCCGGTGCGCGGTGGCATCCGGTACGACGGCGCCGAGGTGGCGCTCTCGTCGCGGCCGGGGCTGGGCATCGACGGGCCGGCGGGTGACGGCCCCCTCGTCGGGGACGACCCGGCGGTCGACCTTCCCGCGGCGCAACGGACGGTGGCGCCGTGACTGCTCGTGACGCACAGAGCCAGGTGCCGCCGCACGATGCACCGGACGAGCGGGCGGACCTGGAGCGGGCGTGGGAGGAGCTCGCGCGGCGCCTCGTCCGCGACGTCCCGTCGGACGCGCCGACGCATGCGGTCCCTCCGGTCGGCGCGGTGCTCGCGGTGCACACCCCGGGCGGCGAGAGCCTCGCCGTCGCCGGCGACCGCACGCTCGAGCCGGCCGCCCCGATGACGCCCGACACCGTGCACGACCTCGCGTCGGTCACGAAGGTCGCCGGCACGACGGTCACCGTCATGCGGCTCGTCTCCGAGGGGCTGCTCGCGCTGGACCGGTCGGTCACGAGCCTGCTCCCCGCGTTCGCCGGCGGGTACAAGGACGACGTCACGGTGCGCGACCTGCTCGAGCACCGGTCGGGGATGGCGGAGTGGTGGCCGCTGTACATCTCGGCGGCCGGTGGACCGGCACCCGAGGCCGCGTACGACGTCGTGGACCGGTTGGCGTTGCGGTACGCGCCGCGGTCCGGCCACCACTACTCGGACCTGGGGTTCGTCCAGCTCGGGCGGATCGTGTCGGCCGTCACCGGGCTCCCGCTCCCGGAGGCGGTGCGCGCGCTCGTCCTCGACCCGCTCGGCGTCGACCTCGGGTACGGTCCGCCGGCCGGAGCCCCGGTCGCGGCCAGCGGGCCGGACGACCGTGTGGAGCGGGCGATGCTCGACTCGGGGACCCCGTACCCGGTGCCGTTCTCGTCGGCGGACTTCGCGGGGTGGCGCACCGGGACGATCCACGGCGAGGTCCACGACGGCAACGCCTTCCACGCCCTCGGCGGCGTCTCCGGTCACGCCGGTCTCTTCGGCACGGCCGGCGACCTGCTGCGGCTCGCGACCGCACTCGCCCACGCCCACGAGCACACCTCGATCTGGTCGCCCGCCGTGGTCGAGGAGTTCGTCTCGACCCGGCACGCGGTGCCCACGCGCTCCTGGAACCAGGCGCTCGGGTTCCGGCGGTACCCGGTTCGTCTCGGCGGCCGCACGATCGAGGTCCTCGGTCACACCGGCTTCGTGGGCGCGGCGATGGCGTTCGTGCCCGGCGGGGACGTCGCCGTCGCGCTCGGGACGAACCGGCTGCTCCGCGGCGGACCGGCGGTCCCGCTCGAGCCACTCCTCCACCAGATCCTCCGGGTCGCGCTCGCCCCGGACCTCGACGCCGCAGGCCCTCGTCCCCCCGGGGGTCTGCGGCCCTCCTCTCCCGCCCCCGACCTGAGCCGAGGCACGCCGTGACCGATCCGACCCCGCTGCTGTCCATCCGCGACCTGTCCGTGGTGTTCCGCTCGCGCGCCGGCGACGTGCCGGCCGTGAGCGGCGTGACGATCGACGTGCACGCCGGCCGCACGGTCGCGATGGTGGGCGAGTCCGGCTCCGGGAAGTCGACGACGGCCGCCGCCGTCAACCGTCTGCTGCCGGACGCCGGCCGGATCACGACCGGGCAGGTGCTGCTCGACGGGCGGGACCTCGCCTCGCTGACCGAGCGCGAGATGATCGCCGTGCGCGGCGCGCAGATCGGGTTCGTGCCGCAGGACCCGATGTCCAACCTCAACCCCTTGATGCGCGTCGGCGACCAGATCGCCGAGGCCCTCGAGGTGCACGGCCGGACGAGCGGGAGCGCGACGCGGACCGCCGTCGTCGAGCTCCTCGACATGGTGGGGATCCCGGACCCGGAGCAGCGGCTGCACCAGTACCCGCACGAGTTCTCGGGCGGGATGCGCCAGCGCGTGCTGATCGCGATGGGGCTCGCATGCCGTCCGCGCCTGCTGATCGCCGACGAGCCCACGAGCGCGCTCGACGTCACGGTCCAGCGCAGGATCCTGGACGAGCTGGACGAGCTCGTCGGGCGGCTCGGCACCGCGGTCATGCTGATCACCCACGACCTCGGGCTCGCCGCCGAGCGGGCCGACACGATCGTCGTCATGAACCAGGGCCGAGTCGTCGAGTCCGGCACCGCGGCCCAGATCCTCGACTCGCCTCAGGACCCGTACACGAAGAGGCTCCTCGACTCCGCACCGAGCCTGACGTCGACGCGGTGGGTGCGGGCAGCCCCGGTCGTCGCCGTCGAGGGGATCGCGCGCGGGGCTGCGACGGTGGGGGAGACCGCGCACGGGACCGCGGAGGTCCACGGCACGTCGCCGACCGCGCGCGCCGAGAGGCCGCTCGTCGAGGTGAACCACCTGTCGAAGACGTTCGTCCTGCGGTCCTCGCGCAACGGCGCCGTGCGCGAGCTGACCGCGGTGAGCGACGTCAGCTTCACGATCCCGCGCGGCCGCACGGTCTCGCTGGTCGGCGAGTCCGGTTCCGGGAAGTCGACGACCGCGAACATCGTGCTCGGGCTCGAGACCGCGAGCGAGGGGAACGTCCTCTTCGACGGCGTCGACATCGCGCCGCTGTCCCGGCGTGAGCTGTTCGCGTTCCGCCGCCGGATCCAGCCCGTGTTCCAGAACCCGTATGCCTCTCTCGATCCCCGCTACACCGTCGAGGAGTCGGTCGCCGAGCCGATGCGGGTGCACGGCGTCGGCCACCGGCGCAGCCGCCGCGCACGGGTCGCGACCCTGCTCGACCAGGTCGCGCTGCCCGCGGCGATGGCGTCGCGACTCCCGCACGAGCTCTCCGGCGGGCAGCGTCAACGGGTGGCGATCGCCCGAGCGCTCGCTCTCTCGCCGGAGCTCGTGGTGCTCGACGAGGCGGTCTCGGCCCTCGACGTGATCGTGCAGGCGCAGATCCTGGAGCTCCTCGCGGGGTTGCAGCAGGACCTCGGCCTGAGCTACCTGTTCATCAGTCACGACCTGGCCGTGGTGCGGATGATCTCCGACGAGGTGCACGTCATGAAGGACGGGTGCGTGGTCGAGAGCGGGACCCCCGACGAGCTCTTCGCCCGGCCTCGCGAGGACTACACGCGGGAGCTGCTCGCGGCGATCCCGGGCGGGCGCCGCGTGGCCTGACTGGCCGCGTCCCGAGTCGGCTCACACGGTCCACCGCAGCCGGGGCGTCACGCCGAGGGTCGCCGTCGTCATGCCGGACGTCGAGCGCTACACGTCCCGGATGCTGCGCAGCTCCTGCCGGCTCCGGACGCCGAGCTTGGTGAACACGCGCGACAGGTGGCTGTCGACCGTGCGGACGGAGAGCGTGAGCCGATCCGCGATCGCACGGCTGCTGAGCCCACCGGCGGCGAGGCCGGCGATCTCGCGTTCGCGCGCGGTGAGGCGTGCGGACGGTCGCACCGTCGGCAGCCAGAGCCCTTGAGCGGCGAGGTCCCGGGCGGCGATCGCGACGAGCTCGACGTCGCCGGTCACGATCGCCGTCGCGTGCACGAGGAGGGCGCGGCCTCGTGAGCCGGAGACGGCCGTGGCGAGATGACCCATCCGGGTCAGCACCGCGACGTCGGTCGGGTCGGTGGTCCCGAGGAGCTGGCCGGCGACCACCACGCGGTGCAACGCCTCGAGCTCGGTGCGGTGCAGTCCGCGGTCGGCGCTCCAGCGGGCGAGCGCCAGGGCCTCGCCGCGCAGCGTCGGCTGGAGCAGCCAGAGCTGGGCGTCGACGATCAGGAGTCGGAGGTCCGACTCGATCATCGCCGAGGCCCGCTGAGGCGCGAGGCGTGCGGTCTCGACGAGACGGAGCGCGGCGGCACGGTCGCCGCGCGCAGCGGCCGCGACCGCCTCCGCGGCCGCAGCGTAGGCGAGGAAACCCGACGGGTCGACCAGGCCGAGGCTCGCGGATGCGGCGTGGTGCTCGCGGAGCGCATCGGTCCACAGGCCGCGCGCCGCCGCGAGCAGTCCCCGACCGATGTGGTCGACGGCGTACTGGAGGGGATGGGTCGCGTTCCCGCAGGCGCGTGGGACCACTGCTCGTTCCGCGCCGTCGAGATCGCCCGACCACAGGTGCACCATGAGCTGCGTCGAGCGGATGCGCGCCGCGAGCCACGGCGCCCGCTGCGCGTGCACCTCGGCGGCGCGCAGGCTGCGCGAGGCGAGCGCGGTCGCCTCGGCGAGCCGCCCGGTCTGGGCCAGGCCGAGCACCGTGGGAGTCGTCAGGTCGAGCACGCTCGCCGAGCTGTGGCCGGCGGCCCGGAGCAGGGCGACCGAAGGCTCGATGCTCTCGGCGAACCGCCCCGCGGCGCCGAGCCGGGTGAGCCGGCTCACCTCGAGCGCCGACCGCAGCCCCGGGTCGGCGTCCTCGCGCAGCTCGTCCAGGAGCTCGTCGATCAGCTCGAGCGAGCCGTCGGGGTCCTCCCCGTGGTACTGGTGGAGGTCGGCCGTCTGCTCGGCGAGCTGGACCTGGCGGAGCCGATGGTCGGGGCCGGTGTCGTCGTGCGCGAGGAGCTCCGCGACCTCCAGGAGGTCGGCCGCCGCGCGTCCGGACTCGCCCAGCAGCCGCCAGGCCTGCGCGCGGACGAGCAGGACGTCGATCCGCGGGCCCGTGCCGCCGAGCGGCTGCCGCAGTGCTGAGCTCGCGACCTGGACGGCGATCTCCGGACGGCACGACGCGACCGCGGCGCGCATCGCGCGGAGCAGTCGTTCACCCGTCTGGTGGATGTCGCACTCGAGGGCCCACAGCACCGCACGAAGCAGCCCGGCCGGCGACTCGGAGGTCGTCGGGAACCCGGCGCGGGCCGACCGCATCAGGGCGAAGAGCTGCCTCCGCCGGGACGGTGGCACGAGGGCGCGCACGGCGTCGGCGTAGGCCGGAGGGCTCAGCCGGAGGACCGGGGACAGCGACTCGTCGAACGAGGGTGCGCCGTCGGAGGCGTGCGGGACACCTGGCGTCCCGGCGACGACGAGGCCGTCGTGGACGAGCGTGTCCAGGACTGCGCCGTCGACCAGCCCGTCCAGGCAGGACACCGGGACGGGCTCGGCGAGCGCGACGAGCTCGAGTGCCGCGCGCTCCGGGTCCGACAGCCGCTCGAGGTCGCGCCCCACCGCGTCGAGGACTCGCGGTCCTGGCCCGGCACCGATCAGCCCGATCCAGATGCCGTTGCGCTCCACGAGCGCACCGGTCTCGACCTCGTGGCGAAGGAGCTCGCGCACCAGGTTCGGGTTGCCCTGGGTCTGCCTCCAGATGCGCCGACCGGTGTCGCCGGTGACGGGACCCCCGAGCGCCTCCTCGACGAGGGACTCGGTCGCGACGGGGTCCAGCGGGTGAAGGTCGAGGCGGTCGGCGAGGCCGTCCTTCCACAGCTCGAGCCAGGGCGAGGTCTTCGCTCCGACCGGGCGCATGGTCGCGACGACCTGGGCCTCGCCCTGACGCACCAGCAGCGCCAGCGCCTGCGCCGTGGCGCGGTCGAGCAGGTGGGCGTCCTCGACGTGCAGGAGGACCGGCGCCTGCGGGCGCTCGTCGGCGACCCGCACGACGTGACCCGGATGTCCGGTGGCGCGCTCCAGCGTCCCGCCCGACACGGCGAGGTGGATGTCCTCGAGGGCGGACCAGCGGTCGGCGGCGCCGACGACGAGGGTCATCGGTCGGTCGGGCGGCAGCCGGCGGTCGGCGATCGTCCCCTCGGGGGCGCGGCGGGCCTCGACGAGTCGGGAGGACAGTGCCCGACGTCGGGCCGTCCAGTCGGCCAGGACGCCCTGGACGAGGTGCGTCTTGCCGACTCCGGCGTCGCCGACCACGAAGACGCTGCGCGAGGACGCGAGTGCGGCGAACATCGCCTCGCGGGGTGCGGAGCGGTCCGCCGTCGGCCATGGGCGCGCGGCGTACCGGTCGCCCGGCGCGGTCGCAGGACGCGCCGGTGGCGGCAACCGTTCAGCGAGGTCGCTCATCCGCTCCCCGTCTCCTGGCCGTGCGCCACCGCCGTCGTGATCGTCGTCCGATGTGGATCACTCACCCGCTATCGGCGCGTTCTGAGCAGGACCTTAGTCCCAAATGCGGGGTATTCGAGCAGTCACGAGTACGCGGCCGAACAAGCGCGAGGGTCGAAGGTCCCAAGATCGGTAGGGATTACCGATGTCGCCCTGTGCGCGCCCTTCTACGTTCGACGATGTCAGCGCCAACGGCACCGCCCTCTCCCCGAGGATGCGGCGCGAAACCAGGGAGAGACAGTGCCCACTTACACCGCGCCCGGCGTGTACGTCGAGGAAGTCCCGTCATCGCAGAAGGTCCTCGCGTCAGCGCCTACGGCCGTCGCGGCCTTCGTCGGCTTCACCGAGCGGGCCCCGCTCGGCGACCCGAACGACCCCGAGGGCCTCGCCCCCCGGCTCGTCACGAGCTGGACCCAGTTCGAGTCCCTGTTCGGCGGCTTCGTGGCCGGCGCGGTCCTGCCGCTGTCGGTCTTCGGGTTCTTCCAGAACGGCGGGACCCTCGCCTACATCGTGCGGATCCCCAACTCGACCCCCGCCGGTGAGCCCGCCCGTCTGGCGCTCCCCGCCGCGGACCGGTCGCTCGGCAGCCCGCTGGAGATCACCAGCGTCGAGCCCGACGCGGACGTCACCGTCGCGATCGCGACCGACGACGGCGACCCGGACGCCGAGGGCCCGTCGGCCTTCACGCTGAGCGTGATCGTCGGTGGCGAGACGGTCGAGCAGTACCCCGACCTGACCTTCGGCGGCCCGCGCGACGCCGCAGCCGTGATCAACAAGACCTCCACCCAGATCAAGGTCGAGCTCAAGCTCGAGACCGACGCGGACCTGGCGAGCCAGCTCGAGCTGCTCAAGCCCGGCCTCTACTCGCTGGAGAAGGCCGCCCCGGTCCCCGCCCCCGTCACCGGCCGGAAGTTCGCCGGCTCGGAGACCGCCCGCAGCGGCATCAACGGCCTCGCGATCGCCGAGGACGTGACGATGGTCATCGTCCCCGACCTCATCACCGCGGCGACGAAGGCCGACGGCAGCGTCGACCTGGGTCTCTGGAAGGCCGTGCAGACCTCGCTGATCGCGCACTGCGAGCTGCACCCAAACCGGATGGCGATCCTCGACGCGCCTCCCGGGATGGGACCGCAGCAGATCAAGGAGTGGCGCAGCGAGACGGCGATGTACGACTCGGCGTTCGCCGCGCTGTACTACCCGTGGATCAAGGTCGAGAACCCCATCGGCACGAACGGCGACGCGGAGGTCCTCATCCCGCCGTCCGGTCACATCGCCGGTGTCTGGGCCCGGACCGACGACACCCGCGGGGTGTGGAAGGCTCCGGCCAACGACACGATCCGCGGCGTGCTCGACGTCGAGCGGTCGATCACGCAGAACGAGCAGTCGCTGCTGAACCCGATCGGGATCAACTGCATCCGCCCGTTCGGCACGCGCGGCATCCGGATCTGGGGCGCGCGCACCCTCGCGTCGGACACCGACTGGCAGTACATCAACGTGCGCCGTCTGTTCAACATGGTCGAGTCGACCATCATGGACGGCACGCAGTGGGCGGTGTTCGAGCCCAACGACGTCACGCTGTGGGAGGGCGTCACCCGCACGCTCACCGGCTACCTGCGCGGGCTGTGGCAGTCCGGGGCGCTGTTCGGGGCCTCGGCCGACCAGGCCTACTTCGTGCGGTGCGACGCCACGACGAACCCGCCGGAGTCGATCGACGCCGGCAAGCTCGTCGTCGAGGTCGGGCTGGCACCGGTCAAGCCGGCCGAGTTCGTCATCTTCCGCATCAGCCAGAACAAGCAGTCCGCCTCCTGATCTCACCTGGTCCCGGTGGGCTCAGGCCCACCGGGACGTCCTACCTGAACTGAGGAGCTCCCGTGCCCAACGCAATCTTCAACACCGACCCGATCATCGCCCAGAACTTCTTCCTCGAGATCGACGGGTCGGTGGTGTCGTCGCTGATTGGCGTCTCGGGCCTGGACGTCGAGGTCGGCGTCGCGACCACGAAGCAGGTCGGCAAGAACGGCAAGCAGCAGCTCGTCAAGACCCTCGGCGAGGTGACGAACGTCCCCGACCTCAGCCTCACGCGCGTCGCCCCGGCCGAGATGTCCGGCGACAAGCTGTGGGAGTGGTTCAACGGCATCCGTGACCAGGGAATCAAGCTCTCGGACCGGACGAACAACCGCAAGAACGGCTCGATCGTCATGTACGACCACACGCACACCGAGATCGCGCGGTTCAACTTCTTCAACGGCTGGCCGAGCAAGATCTCCACCGACGGCCTCAGCGTGGACAGCCAGGACGCGGTCAAGGAGACGATCACCCTGACCATCGAGCGTCTCGCGCGGGTCAAGTGAGCCTGCAGACCCGCTACGACTTCACCCTGCCGCGCGGCTACGTCGACGACCAGGGTGTGGTCCACCGCACGGGCACGATGCGCCTGGCGACCGCACGGGACGAGCTCGAACCGCTCCGGGACCCGATGATCGACGGCGCGGACGACCCGCGCCTGACCGTCGTCGTGCTCGCGCGCGTGGTCGAGAGGCTCGGCACGATCGAGCTCGTGACGACCCGGGAGATCGAGGGGCTCTTCGCGGCGGACCTCGCGTTCCTGCAGGACTTCTACGGGGTGATCAACTTCGGCAGCCAGGAGGAGTACGAGGAGCTGATCGCCGCGCAGCGCGACGCGGGAGCGCCGGTCACGACGCAGGCCGTCGCGCCGGTCGCGGTCCCCGCCCCTGCTGCCGAGGACGGTTCGGCGGATGCCCCGGCCGTCGCGGCGTACACGCGGCCGGGTCGCTCGGCCATCGAGGAGATCTCGCACGACGGCAGGTGACCCATGCTCCGCTACCCGGCTGAGGCGCTCTGGCAGGAGATCGCCTACCTGGCCTACCACCTGCACTGGTCGATGGCGGACCTGCTCGACCTCGAGCACCTGGACCGAGTCCGGATGGTCCGGGCGGTGTCGTCCCTGAACGAACGAGCGTGGGAGGCGGTGCGCGACGGTGGCATCTGACATCGAACCCCTCGGCGGCGATCCCACCACCGGGGGCATGTTCATCTTCGAGGTCGACGGGGTCGAGATCGGCACGTTCCGTGAGGTGCGCGGTCTCGAGCTGACCGTCGACGTCGAGACGTACATCGAGGGCGGACAGAGCCAGTACGTCCACAAGCTGCCCGGCACGCTGCACTGGCCGAACCTGGTCTTCAGTCGCGGCATGGTCGAGAGCGACGCCCTGTTCACCTGGGTGTCCAACTCCGCGGGGGAAGGCTTTGCCGCGAACGGCAACAAGGTGACGCGCAGCACCGGCGCGGTCACCGCCGTCACGAGCGAGGGCAAGCGCCTGCGCGCGTGGGAGTTCGACCAGGTCTTCGCCGTGCGCTGGACCGGACCCGAGTTCCACGTCGGCAGCAACGAGCAGCTCGTCGAGCAGCTCGAGGTGGCGCACAACGGGTTCCGCGCGAAGACGCCGAATACGCCGGCACCGTGAGCGGGACCGAGCTCGATCCGACGTCCCCCGGCACCGCACCTGCTCCCTCCACCGCGGCGTCGGGCCAGTCGGCGCCGCCGGTCTCCCTCGGTGCCGCGATCCGCACCCGCTTCCGCCGCCCGGGTGCAGCTGACGGGCAGCACCCACCCCGGCTGATCGGCCACCTCGCCGCGCGGTCTCTCCTGTTCAGCGCCGCCTCCGGACGGTCGCTCGCCGTCCGGCGCGTGGTCGGGGTCCCGGCGAGCGTGCGCGGGGTCGGCTCCCGTGACGCCGTCGTCCGAGCCCCGCGGTGGTGGAGCCCGAGCGCCACCCCGGAGGAGATCGCCGACGCCGTGGGACCGCGCCCGACGGTCGCCCACGCCGACCCGGCGACCGGTGCGGCGCTGCCGGCACGTGGCTTGCGCCGCGTCGCACGCGGCGTGCCGACCGAGTCCCCCCGACACCCCGGGGGGATGTCCGCCAGCGCCGCTCCCCGCACCCTGACGGTCCGGCCCGCGCGCGAGGTGAGCGCCGCCGGTCCGATGATCACCTCAGTCGACCGGCGTCGACGCTCGCCGGCGCCACCACCGCGCCCGAGCGGACCTGGCGGCCCGTCGGGGCAGGCCTCGGGGACCGGCACCACGCCCGACGTGGCGCGCGCGACGTCGGCCGGTTCCCCGGAGAGGGCTGTGCGCCGGTCCGTGTCGGCCGTGGGACCGGGCGACCATCGAACCAGCCGGACGCCGGACGCCGACGGCTCGACCCGGCTGACCCCCACCGCTCGTGTGAGCCGCTACGTCCGGCGGCGCCTCGCCGCGGCCCGTGCGGCCCGCGGCGACGAGACGACGGCGACGCCGAGCCCGCAGCGTGCGGAGACGTCGGCCGCGACGCGCCGGGCGACCCCGTCCACACCGTCGGGTGCGACGTCCCCGTCGGCCGGCCGGAGCGGCACGACCAGCCTCGCGTCCACGGTCGGCGCGGCGACACCGATCCGTCGGTTCGTCGCCGCGTCGGCGCCGTCGTCGGTGCCGGCGAGCCCGTCGGCGCGCCTGTCCGCACCGGCCGCGCCGTCCACCCCGTCCAGTGCGGCCTCGCCGCTCGCCCCGTCCAACCTGTCGAGCCCGGCCGCGCCGTCGGCTACCGCCCGTCCGGACAGCACGGCGCTACCGGCCGCGCCGTCGTCCGGCGCGCGTCCGGACGGCACCGGAGCACCGACCGCGACTCCACCCGGGGCGGCGGCCGCTGCACCGGCAGAGGGCATCACCTCTCCCGTGGGAGCAGTGCCGGCCGAGCCGGGCAGGCCGGGCGGGAGTGCCGACGCCCAGGAACCCGCCGCACGCCGGCTGACCCGCGCGTTCGCCGCGGGGTCGCTGGCGGGCGCCGAGTCGGCACTGCCGCGTCCTGTACGCCGGACCGTGGCGCCGCGCACGCTCCGCCGAGCCGTCGGCGCACCGGTGCACCTCCGGGTGCCTGGGACGGCACCCGCCGCGGCACCGGGCGGCTACCGGCCCGTGCGGCGCGATCCGGACGCACCCTCCGGTCCCCTCCGGAGGTCCACCACCGACACCGGGCGCGCGGCTACCGGGACGTCGAACGCGGCCGCCCGCCCCGGGGTCGCGACGTCCGCTGCAGCGGGCCGGTCACCGGACCGGCAGAGCTCGACCATGACCCACGCGCGCGATGCCGCCTCCGCCTCGACCGGATCGAGCTCGACGACGCAGGGCGCGGCCGCGCCGTCCCCGGCCGTCCTCCTCCCGACCGTCCCCGGGACACCCGTACCCGGCCGCACCCCGGCCCCACGACCGGGGGGGGACGAGCGCGCGCGCCACGGCGCCGCCGAGCGGAGCTCCACGACTCCTGCGGCCGCAGCGACCTCCGGTCCGGTGCCGGCGAGGTCCGGACGTCACGTGGAGACAGGTCCGGCGACCGTGCGCCGCCTCGTCGACCCTGCCGTGGCGGGGCGCGGGACAGGTCCTGCCGGCGAGGTCGCGACCCACCCCTCCGGTGCACCCGAGATGGCACCGCGGACGGCACGCCGGTACAGCGGGCTGCCCGTCGCCGTGGGTGCCTTGGCGGTGCGCCGCGCCTCGGAGGGGGAGCTCGCCACGTCCGGGGCGAGCACCGGGCGCCTCGTCCGGTCCGGCCGCCCCCTGGCGATGCCCGCCGCGGCTGCTCGTCACATGGCGGGTGGCGGGGAGTCGAGGCCGTCGGCTCGCGCCTCGACCCTCGGCGCCGCACCGTCCAGCTCCCTGCTGCTGGCGACCGCCTCGTCGTCCGGCGCGTCCGCGCGATCGGGTGCCACGGTGCGTCGTCGGTCCGCGCCGGCGGCGTCGTCGACGCCGGTGCCCTCGGGGTCGGGTCGTCGTCCGTCCGCGCCGTGGGGCCCCGCGGGGTCACCCGGCCCGTCCGGGCGGCACGGTTCGACCGGCGTGCAGCCCGCGCCGGGACCGCAGGGCGTCTCCCCTCTGCCCGGCTCCGCGCACCCCGGGCGCGGGACGTCCCGTGGTCTCGTCTCGCCCGGGCGGCGCGGCGCGGCGATCCGACGGGCAACCCACGGCCCCGAGACCGTCGCCGGCCGCGCGTGGTCGCTGGGGATCGCCGGCCCCCCGGTGATGCGCTCGACGCGACCCTGGACCGAGGCGCCGCGCTCACGGCCGGACGGGTCCGAGGCTCGCGGGACGCTGCTCGGCGGCCATCGGGCGGCGGTGGGCCCCGGCCCGGCTCCGGGCGCCCCGGCGGTTCCGGCCCGCCCGGACGGTTCGCGCCGTCGCAGCGGGGGGTCGGCGGCGCCGCTGCTCGGTCTGCACCGCGGTGCCGTCGCACCGGCGGAGCTCGTCGGTGTCGCCTCGACGTCCGGTCGGCTCGTGATGCCGCCCCGAGCGGCACCGTCCCCGGCCGGACCGCCGCCGGCCGTTCCAGACGCGACCAGGACCCGCATCGCGGCCCCTGGTGGTCCGCGCGCCGGGAGAGGACCGGACCGTACGGACGGCACGAACCTCCCGGCGACGCTCGCGGCGCTCCTGGCCGCGGAGTCCAGCGGGGCGTTCTCCGGTCCGGCTGCCGCGACACCCACCGACGTCGTCGCCCCGCCGCCGATCCGCCACACCTTCGAGGGAGCCGGCATGACCACCACCGAGCAGCACCACCAGGTGAGCGCGTCGTGGACCGCACCCGACGACCCAGGTGGCCGCACCCTCGACCCCGAGGTCATGGACGAGCTCGTGGACCGGGTCGTCGAGCGGATCGAAGGTCGTGTCGTCGAAGAGCTCGAGCGCCGTGGGCGCCGTGGTCTGCCGGGGGTGTTCTGATGGCCTCGACGGAGAAGGCGTTCCTCGAGATCGAGAGCGGCGAGCGGTTGCCGTGCCTGTTCAACCCCGCCCAGCTCGCGATCAGCCGGAGCAACACCTGGACGGGCGAGTCCATGCCGGGCCGTGGCGTGCCCCGGCTGCGGTACGCCGGCGCGCGTCCCGGGACCATGGCGGTCGAGCTGTTCTTCGACACGACCAACGACGGCAGCGACGTCACGAAGTACACCGGCAAGATCCTGGCCCTCATGGACATCGACTCGTCCTTGCCGGGCTCGAACGACACCACCCACAACGCGCGCCCGCCGTACGTCACGTTCCACTGGGGTGACCTGCACTCCTACAAGGCCGTGATCGCGCACCTGGACCTGACGTTCACGTACTTCTCGTCGACCGGCACGCCGCTGCGGGCGACGCTCGCGCTGGTGCTGCGCCAGTACGAGGAGTCGAAGGCCTTCGGGCCGCAGAACCCGACCTCGGGCACGCCGCGGCCGCACCGTGTGCACCGGGTGCAGCCGGGCGAGACCCTGGACCGGATCGCCGCCCGGTACTACGGCGACTCGACGCAGTGGCGCGTGCTCGCGAGCGCCAACGGCATCGAGGACCCGCTGGCGCTGCGCCCGGGTGCCCAGCTGTCCATCCCGCAGCTGGAGGCCTGAGCATGCCTGTCCTCCCGTCGGGCTCCGACGGCATGTCGCTGTCCCCGGTGATCACCGCGGACGGGGCCGTGCTGCCCGAGACCTGGCTGATCGCCCTGCTCGAGCTCCGGGTGCGTCGTGCCGTGCGGACGATCGGCCGGTGCACGCTGCGGTTCGCCGACCCCGGCTACACGCTCGCCAAGGCGAGCAAGCTCAAGGTCGGCTCCAAGGTCACGGTCACCGCCAAGGCCGACGAGCGCGGTGCCGGAGCCGTCACCGTGTTCGAGGGCAAGGTCACGTCGACGGGGGTCGAGAGCCGCGACGCCGGTCAGCCGGAGCTGATCGTCGTGGTCGAGGACCTCGCGTACGAGCTCAGCCGCACCGCCCGGGCCGCGACCTTCCTCCAGCAGACGGCCTCGGCCATCATCTCCAAGGTGCTGGCGGACTCGGGTGCCAGGAGCAGCGTCGACGCCACCTCGCACGTGCTCGACTACACGCTCCAGACCGGCACCGATCTCGCGTTCATCGACGAGCTGTGCCGGCGGAACGGGCTCGACTGGGAGGTGAACGAGGCGACCTTCCGCGTGTGGACCTCGCACAACGGGACCAAGCTCACCGGTCTGGCGGCACAGCCGGTCGCGACGCTCACGCTCGGCGCTGACCTGCAGAGCTTCGCCGCGCGGGTCTACGGGGACGCGCCGAAGTCGGTGACGGTTCGCGGGTGGGACCACCTCAACAAGGAGGAGATCGTCGCGCAGGCGGAGCTCGACCGCGCCAAGGTGCCCTCCGGGCTGAGAGCGCTGCTCGCGGAGGACTCGATCCACGCGGCGACCGCGCTGGACGCGCAGGCCGGGCCGGTGGACGCGACGGACGCGAAGACCCTCGCCAAGGCCTTCAGCGCCGAGACGGGGACCGTCGTCGCCCGGGGCGTCGGTCCGATCCTCCCGGCCGTCCGGCCCGGGGTGACGGTGACGATCGCCGACGCCGGTCCCGCGTCCGGCACCTACTACGTCCGGGAGGTGGAGCACACGTTCCGGACGTCCGGGTTCCAGACGGCATTCGTCGCGGGGGACCGGTCGCAGACGGCGCTCGTGCCCCCGAACGACGCGCCGGCGACGTCGAGCTTCCGGCACTCCGGGCTGGTGGTCGGCATGGTGTCGGCCATCAAGGACGACCCGGAAGGTGCCGGACGGATCAAGGTGTCCCTCCCGGGGCTCGACACGACCATCGAGTCCCAGTGGGCGCGCCTGGCCGTCCTCGGCGGCGGGGCCGAGCGCGGGATGGTGTTCCTGCCGGAGATCGGCGACGAGGTGCTCGTGGGGTTCGAGGGCGGCGACGTCCGCCGTCCCGTGGTGCTGGGTGGGCTGTTCGGCAAGAAGGACAAGATCCCCACGGATCTCGTCGGCGACGCGGAGGTCGAGCACCGCCGGCTGACGTCCCGGCTCGGTCACGTCGTCGAGCTCGCGGACGGTACCGGACCGAGCACGCAGCACATCCGCCTGGCGCTCGCCGGCGAGACGATCAGCTTCCGGCTCGGCAAGGACCGGGCCGACCTCAAGCTCCCGTCGGGGGTGCCGCTGAAGATCGTCTCGGGGGAGTCGTCGATCGAGCTGGACGGCAACGGCGCGATCACGATCTCCGGGACCACGATCGCCCTCAAGGGCCAGCAGAGCGTGACCGTCGAGGGGGTGGAGGTGACCGCGAAGGCCACGACCAAGTTCGCCGCGTCGGGCGCCCAGGTCGAGGTCAAGGGTGAGGCGACGGCGACCCTCCAGGCCAGTGGCGTCACGGCCGTCAAGGGAGCGATGGTGCAGATCAACTGATGGACGCCTCCAGCCCGAACCCCTTGGCCGGCACCGCAGGACGCGACGCGTCCTTCATCGGGCGCGGCTTCAGCTGGCCCCTCGAGGTCGACCATCGCGGCGCGATCCGGCTGACCGACGGTGCCGCCGACCTCGACCGCTCGATCCGGGTGGTCCTGCTCACGGCACCCGGCGAGCGCGTCATGCGGCCGCAGTTCGGCTGCCGGATCTGGGACCTGATGTTCGAGCCCGTCACCCCGAACCTGCTCGGCCTGATCGCCGAGGCGGTCCGCGACGCGCTCGCGCAGTGGGAGCCGCGCGTGGAGGTCGAGGAGGTCGAACCCGTGCAGGACGACGACGACGGCGGGCTCGTCCGGGTCCTCATCCGGTACCGCGTCAAGTCCACGAACGACCGCCGCAACCTCGTCTACCCCTTCTACGTGATCCCGCGTGAGGACACCTGATGCCGATCCCTCCCCCGAACCTCGACGACCGGTCCTTCCAGGACATCGTCGACGAGACCAAGCGCCTGATCCCCCGGTTCACGCCCGAGTGGACGAACCACAACGTCTCCGACCCCGGGGTCGCGCTGATCGAGCTCTTCGCGTGGATGAGCGAGATGGTGCTCTTCCGCGTGAACCAGGTGCCCGAGCGGCTGTACGTGCACTTCCTCAACCTCGCCGGGATCGAGCCGTTCCCGCCGTCGGTCGCCCGGACGGACGTGACCTTCTGGCTGTCCGCGCCGGCCGACCGGCCGTTGGTCATCCCGGCCGGCACGGAGATCACGACCTCGACGAGCGCGACCGACGCCGTGATCTTCTCGACCGAGCACGACGCGGTGATCGCCCCGCCGCGACTGCACGCGGCGCACTCGACACGCCTGCGCGACGAGCAGACGGTCGACGGCTGGGAGGACCTCACCTACCCCGGCAGCGCCCTGACGTGCTTCATCTCGACGCCCGTGCAGGTGGGCGACGCGACGTTGTTCGGCTTCGCCGAGTCCCTCGCCGGATCCGCGCTGCGGCTGTCGATCGAGGCGACAGCCCAGGGGATCGGTGTCGATCCGGCCAACCCGCCGCTGTCCTGGGAGGTGTGGACGGGTGAGGCGTGGACCCCGGTCCGGGTCCAGCGGGACAGCACCGGCGGTCTCAACCGGAACGGCGAGGTCGTGCTGCTGATCCCGCAGGCGCACGCGTCCCTCATGCTCGCGGGGACCGTCGCCTACTGGCTGCGCGTGCGCCTGGTCAACCCGGCTCCCGGCCAGCCGACGTACCAGGCGTCCCCGAAGATCGGCTCGGTGCGGGCGGACGTCGTCGGGCTCTCGGTCGCCGCCGAGCACGCGACGACGGTCGGCACCGAGAGCCTCGGACGGTCGGTCGGGGTCCCGGCCCAGCAGTTCCGGGTCGGGTCGGTGCCCGTCGCCGCGCGTCGCGACGGTGAGGTCGTGCGCGTCATCTCGACCACCGGCACGACGGACTGGACCGAGGTCGCCGACTTCTCCGCGTCCGGGCCCGACGACCGTCACGTGGTGTGGGAGTCGGCGACGGGGGTCGTCCGGTTCGGGCCCAGGGTGCGGTATCCCGACGGCACGGTGCGCCAGCACGGGGCGATCCCCGCGGACGGGGCGATGATCCAGGTCAGCGGCTACCGCCACGGCGGTGGCGCCGCTGGGAACGTCGGTGCGCGGACCCTGACGAGCCTGCGGTCGACCCTGCCGTTCGTCTCGAGCGTGGAGAACATCGCGCCGGCCGCGGGTGGGGTCGACGCGGAGACCGTCGAGGAGGCCAAGGTCCGCGGTCCTTTGTCACTGCGCACCGGTCAGCGCGCGGTCACGGCCGGGGACTTCGAGCGGCTCACGCGCGAGACGTCCGTCGAGGTCGCCCGGGCGCGGTGCCTGGTGGGCACCGAGACGCACAACGGCGCCGTCCGGGTGCTCGTCGTCCCACAGGTCCGGACCGACCCCCGGATCCACAAGATCGACGACTTCGCCCTGTCCGAGCCCCTGCTCCGGTCGATCTGCGAGGTCCTCGAGGAGCGCCGGTGCGTCGGCGTCGCGGTCGAGGTCGGTACGCCGTTCTACCAGGGCGTGAGCGTCGCCGCCCTGGTCAGGGCGCTGCCCGGTCGTCCGGTCGCGCTCGTCCGCCAGCGGGTGCTGGACGTCGTCGATCGCTACATCAACCCGGTCACCGGCGGTGCGTCGGGCACGGGTTGGCCGTTCGACACCGACATCACGGCGGCCGAGGTCGCCCAGCTCCTCGAGGTCGTCGAGGGCGTCGAGCGCGTCGAGGAGGTCCAGCTCTTCGAGTACGACCTGCGCACGGGTCGGCGCCTGGGCAGCGGTCGCGACGTCCTGCACCCCGAGCCGCACACGCTGTTCCTCTCGGCCGACCACCGGGTGGTCGTGCGATGACCCGGGGTCGCGCCACCCGGCGGGTCGCGTCCGGCGTGCTCCGCCGACGGTGGGGGTCGTCATGAGTCGCACCCCGTGGATGCTCAACCAGCTGCCCGTCGGGATGGTGAGCGACGACTTCTTCACGCGGTTCGTGTCGATCTTCCAGGAGGAGGCCGACACGCTGCTCGCCCACGGGGAGAACCTCCCCCACCTGGCCGACCCCACCGTCGCGCCGCTGGCGATGGTGCGGTGGATGGCCGACTGGATCGGGCTCGACGGCATCGACCCCGGCCTGCCCGACGGCACCCAGCGCAGGCTGGTCACGACCGCCGCGCGCACGCTCCGGCGCCGCGGGACACCGGGCGCCCTGCGGGGGTTCCTCGAGCTCTTCAGCGGCGGGCCGGCCCGGGTCGACGACGGCGGTGGGGTCTGGCGTGAGGGTGAGGCGCCGGCCGACCACGCCTGGGTCGTCATGCGGGTCGCCTCCACGGGCGGGCTCGCGGACGCGGACTTCGTCGCACTGATCGCGGACTACGTGCCGGCGCACGTGCGGGCCGAGCTGTGGGTCGGCGAGCGGCAGATCTGGCCGCAACCCGGTGACGACGAGAGGAGACGTCGTGGCTGACCCGTTGCCCGTCACCCCGTCCGTCCCCACCGCAGCCCAGGAGCCCGCCGTGCCGAACGAGACTGCTGTGCCGAACGAGACCGCCGTGCCGAACGAGATCGCCGTGCCGAACGAGACCGCCGTGCCGAACGAGACCGCCGCTGCGTACGGCTCCGTGCCGCCCGGGGACACCACGACGACCCGCGAGATGGGCGTGGTCCGCGAGAGCGTCCTGCCCCACGGCGCAGGCTCCCGGCCGGGCTCGGTGCTCCCGCAGGCCGGTGTGCCCGAGGCGCCTGCCGAGGTCACGATCGTGTGCCCGGAGTGCGGCGCACCGTCCACCGTCTCGTTGGCGCGACGCGACGCGGGTGACTTCTGCCCGATCTGCGACTACCCGATGTTCTGGGCGCGCCCGCAGGACCGGAAGGGCGCGGCGCAGGACGGCGTGGACGACGCCCGCTGGCGGTCGCCCGGCGCGTCCGGCGCGTCGCTGATCGCGACGGTGCCGTGCCCGGCGTGCCGCGAGCTCAACGTGCCGTCGGCGGTGGTGTGCGTCCGGTGCGGCGCGGACATGAACCCGCCACCGCCACCCGAGCCGGAGCCCGTGCCGCTGCCGGTGGTCGCACCAGCGCCCCAGGAGATCCGCGAGCCCGAGCCGGCGGAGCCGTTCCCGTGGTGGTGGTTCGCGGCGGTGATCGCGATGGTCGGCGTGGCCTGGTACGTGAGCATCCGGTACTGATCGGCGCCACGCACGTCGGTTCGCGGGGGATTCGCGGGGGACGGGTGCGGCCCGGCGACGGCTACACCTCGGGAGCGTCGTCCGCGTCCGGGTCCGCCGGTTGCGGTGCCGGGTCGGCCGTTCGGGGTCGGCCCCGTCGGGGCATCGGCGCGGCGTGGGACGGCATGCGTCCCGCGTCGGCCAGCGCCCGGCGCAGCAGCAGCTCCATCTGGGCGTTGACGCTGCGGAACTCGTCCGTGGCCCAGCGGGTCAGGGCGTCGTGGACCGCCGGGTCGAGGCGGAGCAGGACCTGTCGGCGCTCGGTCATGTGGACCGCCCGCTCATGTGTCCAGCCCGCTCATGCGTCCGGCTCGCTCACGTGTACAGCGAGCCGGCGTTCACGACGGGCGACGGCGGCTGGTCGCCGCACAGCACCACCATGAGGTTGCTCACCATGGCGGCCTTCCGCTCCTCGTCGAGGGTGACCACGCCGTTCTCGGTGAGCTGGTTCAGCGCCATCTCGACCATGCCGACGGCACCCTCGACGATCCGCGAGCGGGCCGCGACGACGGCGTTGGCCTGCTGGCGCCGCAGCATGGCCTGGGCGATCTCGGGCGCGTACGCGAGGTGGGAGATCCGGACCTCGACGATCTCGACGCCGGCGATCGACACGCGCGTCGCGACCTCCGCCGCGAGCTCGCCCGCGACGATGTCGGTCGAACCACGCAACGACGTGCCCGCCTCGTTGCTGTCGTCGTAGGGGTGGGTCGTCGCGACGTGGCGCAGCGCGGACTCGGCCTGCACGGTGACGAAGTCGAGGTAGTTCTCGACGGCATAGGTCGCCTTGGCGGTGTCGGCGATCTGCCAGACCACGATCGCGGCGATCTCCACCGGGCTGCCGTCGGCGTCGTTGACCTTGAGGTGCCCGGTCTCGAAGTTGCGGACCCGGACGCTGAGCTGGCGACGCCGGGCGAGCGGCAGGACCCACCAGAAGCCGGGGCGCTGGACGGTGCCGATGTAGCTGCCGAAGAACTGGATCACGGAGGTCTGCCCCGGTGTCACGATGACCAGCGAGGTGATGGTCAGCACGAAGACGAGCCCGGGAACCCACACCAGCCCGCTGTTCCCCTCGGCCCCGACCACGAACCACCACGCGCTCCCGGCGAGCACGATCACGCCCAGCCAGCCGGAGATCGCGGCGGCGGGTCGCTGCGTGATGTCCAGCCGAGTTCGGTGCAGCCCGACGGGCTCGGTGGCGATCGGTGACTCGTTCGTGCTCATGGTGTGCTCCCTCACCGGAATACTGATAGTTAAGTGATATCACTACTCGGTCTCCGGTGCCAGCCCCGCGACGTGACTCGTCACGCCCGACCCCCCGGGCCCGAGGTCTCGCCCGCCGACCACTCCGGCCGCGCGGACCGCTCGCGACGGAGCTAGCCTGAATCTCGAGGTGATGCCCCGTGCGCTCGTCTCAACTCCGCGAACCTGCCGTCGCCGGTGCGTTCTACCCGGGCGACCCCGAGGTGCTGCGCGTCACCGTGGACCGGCTGCTCGCCGAGGCGCCGTCGCCGTCGGCGGGGACGCCGGTGCCGCGGGCCGTGATCGTCCCGCACGCCGGGTACGTCTACTCCGGCTCGACCGCAGCCCTCGCCTACGCGCGGGTGGCGCGCGGGCGCGACGTGATCCGGCGGGTCGTGGTGATCGGCCCGACGCACCGCGTGCCGGTGCGTGGTGTCGCGCTGCCCGGTGCCGACGGGTTCCGCACCCCGCTGGGCGTGGTTTCCGTCGCCGAGGCGTGGGCCGAGGACCGCCTGACCGGCGTCCCGGCCGTCTGCGTCTTCGCCGAGACCCATCGGTGGGAGCACTCCGTCGAGGTCCAGCTGCCGTTCCTCCAGCGCGCGCTCGGCGACGTCGAGGTGGTCCCGCTGCTCGCCGGGGACGCGACGGGCGACGAGGTCGCGGACGTGCTCGACGCACTCGGGGGCGGGTCGGAGACGCTCGTCGTGATCAGCTCGGACCTGTCGCACTACCTGCCCTACGACGAGGCGCGGCGCGTCGACGCGGGAACGATCGCGCAGATCAGCGCTCTGGACGGCCCGCTCGACCACCTGCAGGCGTGCGGTGCCACTCCGGTCAACGGCCTTCTCGTCGCCGCGCGGCGGCACGGCCTGCGTCCCGAGCTGCTGGGCGCATGCAGCTCCGGGGACACCGCCGGGGATCGGCTGCGGGTGGTCGGATACTCCGCCTTCGCGTTCGACGGGGACGACGATGCGTAGGCACCGGGGGACGGAGCACGCCGGGAGCGCCGGTACCTCTCGTGCGACCGGACGCCTCACCGGGAGGGCGCCGGGTGCCGAGCGCCCGATCCTCGACACGCCGCGCGACCCGGACGTCGGGCTGCCGCGGGACCGGGACGTCGTACCGGACGACGCCGGCGACGTGCTGCTGCCTGCCGCGCGGACGGCCATCGCGCAGGCGCTCGGGGCGTCGCCCGCCGATGCGGATGCCGGCACGACCGCCGACGCCGGGGAGCCGCCGCGCTGGACCCTCGCGCCGGGAGCATGCTTCGTCACGCTGACCAAGAACGGCCGCCTCCGCGGCTGCATCGGGTCGCCGACGGCCCGGCGCCCGCTGCTGGAGGACGTCCGGATCAACGCGGTCGCCGCCGCGACCCGCGACCCGAGGTTCGCGCCGATGACCCGCGGCGAGCTGCCCTCCGTCCTGATCGAGGTCTCCGTCCTCTCCCCGCCGCAGCTGCTGCGGGTGTCCAGCCTGCGCGAGTGCTACGCCGCGCTACGACCAGGGACCGACGGGGTGATCCTGGACGTCGGCCTCTGGCACCGGTCGCTTCTCCTTCCTCAGGTGTGGGAGGACGTGCCCGACCCGTCGGAGTTTCTCGCGCACCTGTGGCTCAAGGCCGGGCTCGCGCCCGGCATCTGGCACGAGGGCACGACGCTCCAGACCTTCACCGTCCGGGCCTGGACCGAGCGGCCCGCGGCGGACGGAGAGAGGTGAACGGCATGCGAGACGACGAGACGGCGGTGTCGCCGCAGCACCCGGTGCCCGCTGGCACCCATGACCCGTCAGGCGATCCGGGCGACGAGGTCGGTACCCCTGACCCGTCGCGCGATCCGGGCGGCGAGGCCGGCACCCCGGGCGCGGCCGGCACGCCGGTCAGGACGACGGTGACCCCGGACGTCGACACGTGGCCGGACGCCCCGACCGCGCGGTGGTGGACGGCGCTGGACGACGGGCGGCTGCAGTGCGACCTGTGCCCACGACGCTGCCGGCTGCACCCGGGTCAGCGCGGGTTCTGCTTCGTGCGCGCCCGCGACGGGGACCGGATGGTGCTGACCACGTACGGGCGGAGCTCCGGCTTCGCGATCGACCCGGTGGAGAAGAAGCCGCTCGCGCACTTCTACCCGGGCACCGCAGTGCTGTCCTTCGGCACGGCCGGCTGCAACCTCAACTGCCGGTTCTGCCAGAACTGGGACATCTCCAAGTCCCGCGAGTGGGACCGGCTGGCCGCGGTCGCGTCGCCTGACGGCATCGCCCATGCCGCCGAGTCCGCCGGCTGCGACTCGGTGGCCTTCACGTACAACGACCCGGTGATCTTCGCCGAGTACGCGATCGACACCGCGGTCGCCTGCCACGAGCGCGGCCTGCACGCGATCGCCGTCACCGCGGGGTACATCTCGCCAGGGGCCCGCGCCGAGTTCTTCGCGCCGATGGACGCCGCGAACATCGACCTCAAGGGCTTCACGGAGGACTTCTACTGGAAGGTCACCGGCTCGCACCTGCACGACGTGCTCGACACGATCGTGTGGGTGCACGAGCACACCGACACCTGGGTCGAGCTGACCACGCTGCTGATCCCCGGCCACAACGAC
>JAJYCD010000035.1 GCA_021778635.1 Actinomycetes bacterium | reverse complement strand
GATCGACGGCACCACCACCTGGGAACCCGTCCCCGGCACCGCCACCACCACGACCACCACACCACCCCTCACCGTCCACACCGCCCGATCCCACCTCGTCGACAGCCCCCTCCACTGAGACGGCGGCTCAGGCCGTGCGGGACTTCTCAGGGACAGGGCTGGTGCCGGCGACGCGCTGGCTGCGGTAGTACGCCCGGGCCTCGTCCTGGCGCTCGCGCTCGATGCCGGTCGCGATCGTGGCGCGCACGGCCTCCGGCGCGTAGCCGAACGCGTCCACGAGGTCCTGGGCGTGCGGGCGCAAGCGCGTGAGCAGGCGGTCGACGTACGACGTCACGGTGCGTGCGCGCCCGGCGGAGAGCCGACCGTGGATGAGGTACCAGGACAGGTTGCGCTCGATCAGCGTGAGGCCGAACAGGTCGCGCAACCACCCGAGCACGCGCGCGGTCCCCGCGTCCTCGACGGTCGCGAGCGCCGCGGTGAACGCCTCCCACTGGACGAGCTCGGCATGCGCACGGGCCGTCTCGATGAGCACGTGCTGGTGCCGGTTGAAGAGAGCCGCGGCGTCCGCGCGGGGGGCTCTCGTGGCGGGTCGCAGCGCGGCCGCGAGCTCCGCGACCATCGAGTCGACACGATCGGCGAGCAGCTCGCGCTGAGCCTCGGCGCCGCGCAGCTGGCCGACGGACCGACGGGCGTCTCCCTGGTCGGCGAGGGTCTGCAGGGCGCGCTGCAGCGGCGTGCGATGCATCGCGGCGTCGGCGGCGCGGGTCGCGATGTACCGGGCGATGCCCCCGGCGTCGACGTCCTTGAACTCCCGTCCGTAGTCCGCGAGCAGCCGCTTGGCGACGAGCTGCAGGAGCACCGTGTTGTCGCCCTCGAACGTGACGTACACGTCGAGGTCGGCTCGCAGCGACGTCAGGCGGTTCTCGACCATGAAGCCCGCGCCGCCGCACGCCTCACGGGCGGTCTGCAGTGTCGTGAGCGCGTGCCAGGTGGACATCGGCTTGAGGGCCGCCGCGAGCGTCTCGAGATCCTGGCGGTCGGCATCGGTGTCGGTGCGGCCCGAGAACACCGAGTCGAAGAGCTCGAGCAGGCGCTCGTGCGCGAACGCACCCGCATACGTCTCCGCAAGCAGCGGGAGGAGCCGCCGCTGGTGCTGCTGGTAGTCGAGCAGCACGGTCTCGTCGGCGTCTGAGCCGCCGGCGAACTGCCGACGCTCGTTGCCGTACGTGACGGCCGTGACCAGCGCGATCTTCGCGGCGTTGTTCGCCGCGCCGTCGAGCGACACGCGACCCTGCACCAGCGTGCCGAGCATCGTGAAGAAGCGCCTGCCCGGGCTCGCGATCGGCGACGAGTACGTGCCGTCCTCGGCCACGTCGCCGTACCGGTTGAGGAGGTTCTCCCGCGGAACCCGCACGTGGTCGAAGCACAGCTGACCGTTGTCGATGCCGTTGAGCCCTCCCTTCAGGCCGTCGTCCCTGCCGCTCACGCCGGGCAGGAACTCCATCGTCTCCGGGTCCCGCAGCGGGACGTAGAGCGCGTGCACGCCGTGGTTCACGCCGCGCGTGACGAGCTGGGCGAACACGACCGCCGCCGTGCCGTGCTTCGCCGCGTTGCCCAGGTACTCCTTCCACGCACCGCGGAACGGCGTGTGGATCACGAACTCGTGCGTCGCGACGTCGTAGGTGGCCGTCGTGGCGATCGAGGCGACGTCCGAGCCGTGACCGACCTCCGTCATCGCGAAAGCACCCGGCACGGCGACCGACATCGCGTCCGGGAGCAGGCGCTCGTGGTGCGACGCGGTCCCGAGGTGCATGATCGCCGAGGCGAACAGCCCCCACTGGACCCCGGCCTTGATCTGTAGGGACGGGTCCGCGGCGACGAGCTCCTCGAATCGGGCCAGGCTCGCGCCGTGCTGGTCGGAACCGCCGAGGGAGGTCGGGAAGGCGCGCAAGACGTCACCCTCGGCCGCGAGCGTCATCAGCTGGCCCAGGACGCGTTCGCGATGCTCGGCCATCGAGAGACCCTCGATCCGGGCGAACCGCGGGTCGCCGGCGAGGGTGCGTGCGGCGAGGCGCATCTCCGCCCAGCGGCCGAGCAGCAGGGCGGCGAGGGATTCGACGTCGACGACGGGTTCGGGGGCGGGAGCGGCGGCGGTCGGGCGTTCGGCGGTCGCGGTCATGGGGTCTCCTGGGTGGCGGGCGGTTGGCGGTCGGACGGATCCGGCCGGTCCGGACTCCCGCGCTCGCGGGTGAGGAACCCGACCGGACCGACCCAGAGCCAGCTCGCGATCTGTCGGGTCAGCTCGTCACGGCTCGGGGTTCCCGGTTCTCCCTGCTGCGCCATCCACCACTCACCGGCGCCGCGGACGAACCCCACGGCGCCGGCCGCCCACGACTGTGCGAGGGCCGACGTCGGACCCGGCACGGTCACCCCGCTCTCGGTGAGGGCGCGCACGAACGGCGTGGCGACCATCGCCGTGACCGCGTCGAGGAAGTGCACCATCGGGGCACCGGACTCGGGTTGGCGCGTGACGAACGAGTAGACGTGCGGCGAGGACTCGACCATCTCGAGGTAGACGGCCACCATCGACCGCAGACCGTCGCGGGGAGTGTCCGCCGAGCGGAGCGCGCCCTCGAGGGCGCCCTGCATCTGGAGCAGGACGGCGTCGGCCAGGGCGATCTGCAACCCGGTCTTGTCGGCGAAGTAGCGGTAGACGATCGACTTCGAGGTACCGGCGGCCGACGCGATCTCGTCCATCGAGACGTCCGGGCCCTGGTGGTGGACCACGCGACGCGCGATGCGCACGAGCTCGGCGCGGCGCGCCTCGCGGTGGTCGGCCCACCGCGTGGACCGACCGTCGGGCTGCAGCGGGTCGGGGTGACGGTGCTCCGACAGCGGCGTCGGAGCGGGTGTGATCTGGCTCACGAAACCGACGGTATCAGGTACTCTGGGTCTCGGACATACCATCGGGTCGACGAGATCGCCTGGGACCGAGGTCCCGGGTCGACGGGCCGACGGCACCATCGCGATCGCACGACCATCTGAACAGCACGACCACCTCGACAGCACCGCCAGCAGCACCCGATCTCCAGCAGCACGTACCTCGGCAAAGACGCGAGAGGACCTCCATGCCTGCAGCACGACGCGAACCCACCACCCCGACCGGCACGCCCACGCGGCGCGCGGCCGTGATCGGCGGGAACCGCATCCCGTTCGCGAAGGTCGGGGGCCCGTACCGCGACTCGTCGAACCTCGACATGCTCACCGCCGCGCTCGACGGTCTCGTCGCGCGGTTCGGCCTGCAGGGTGAGCGCATCGGGGAGGTCGCCGCGGGCGCGGTCCTCAAGCACTCCCGCGACTTCAACCTGACGCGTGAGGCGGTGCTCGCCTCCGCGCTCTCCCCGGAGACCCCCGCCTACGACCTTCAGCAGGCCTGCGCGACCGGTCTCGAGGCGGTCGTCGGGCTGAGCAACAAGATCCGGCTCGGTCAGCTCGACTCCGCGATCGCGGGCGGGGTCGACAGCGCGTCCGACGCCCCGGTCGCGGTGAGCGACGGACTGCGCCGCGCCCTCCTCACGTTCTCGCGTGCGCGGAGCGCGCGGGACAAGCTCGCCGCGCTCGCCGGGATCCGGCCCGCCGACCTCGCACCGTCGGCCCCGACCACCGCCGAACCGCGCACCGGGCTGTCGATGGGCGAGCACCAGGCGCTCACCACTGCGCAGTGGGGGATCACGCGCGAGGCGCAGGACGAGATCGCCCTGCTGAGCCACCAGCGCCTCGCCACCGCGTACGACGCCGGGTTCTTCGACGACCTCGTCACGCCCTACCGCGGTCTCGTCCGCGACCAGAACCTCCGCGCCGACACGTCCGCGAGCAAGCTCGCGGCACTCAGACCGGTGTTCGGGACCCACCTCCCGACGCCGGCGACGATGACGGCGGGCAACTCCACGCCCCTCAGCGACGGCGCGTCGACAGTGCTGCTCGGCTCCGAGGAGTGGGCGCACGCGCACGCGCTGCCCGTCCTCGCGTACGTCGTCGACGCCGAGGTCGCGGCCGTGGACTTCGTGCTCGGCAGGGACGGGTTGCTGATGGCGCCCGCGTTCGCCGTGCCGCGCCTGCTCGCCCGGCACGGTCTCACGTTCGACGACCTCGACTTCCTCGAGATCCACGAGGCCTTCGCGTCGACGGTGCTGACGACCCTGGCAGCCTGGGAGGATGAGGCGTTCGGTCGCGAACGGCTCGGGCTCGACGGCGCGTTCGGGACGGTCGACCGGACGCGGCTCAACGTGAACGGGTCGTCGCTCGCGGCGGGACACCCGTTCGCGGCCACCGGTGGGAGGCTCGTGGCGACGACGGCGAAGCTCCTCGCGACCCGCACGGCCGACACCGGCCGACCGGCCCGCGCACTCATCTCGGTCTGCGCGGCCGGCGGACTGGGTGTCACCGCGATCCTGGAGACGGCATGACCGACACGTACCTGCACCTGGTCAACTCCGGGTTCACCAAGAAGCTGGCCAAGCAGCTCGGCCTCCCCCGTCCGACCCCGCTCCGTCGCCATCGCGCGGGCGAACCGCTCGTGGCGGGTCCGGTCCTCGTGATCGGTCTCGGCGGGCAGGACGGCGCGAGCACCCCCCAACCGGATGCCGACGCGCTCGCCCAGCTCCTCGCCGGCCCCGTCGGGACCGACGGCGTCCGCGGCACGCTCGACACCGCCGGATGGGACCTCGACGTCCACCGGCACGTCGCCACGACCGAGACGGTGCAGGCGGTCGTCCTCGTCCTGTCCGACGTCGAGCACCCCGACGACCTCGCCGCACCGGTCGCCGCCCTCGCACCCGTGCTGCGCCGGCTCACGCCGGGAGGTCGGGTCGTGACGATCTCGCGGGCCGCGACCGCGGACGACGCCCCGGCGGTCGCCGCCGCGCGTCAGGGCGTCGACGGACTCCTGCGCTCCCTCGCCAAGGAGCTCCGCGGCGGTGCGACCGCCAACGGCATCGTCCTCGCGGAGGGCGTCGACGTGCTCGCGCCGTCCGCCCTCGGGACCCTGCGGTTCATCCTGTCGACCCGTTCCGCGTTCGTCGACGGGCAGCTCCTGGAGATCGGGTCCGACGCGGGCACGTTCCCCGCGGACTGGGATGCGCCACTCTCCGGACGCGTCGCGGTCGTCACCGGCGCGGCGCGCGGGATCGGTGCGGCGATCGCCCGGACCCTCGCGCGGGACGGCGCGACCGTCGTCGTGGTGGACGTGCCGGCCGCCGGGGAGGCGCTGGCCGCGGTCGCCAACGAGGTCCGCGGAACCGCGCTCCAGCTCGACATCACGGCCGACGACGCCGGTCAGCGACTGCTCGAGCATGCGCTGACCCGCCACGGCCGCCTCGACGTCGTGGTGCACAACGCCGGCATCACGCGCGACAAGCTGCTCGCCAACATGGGCCGCGACCGGTGGGACGCGGTGCTGGCCGTGAACATCGCCGCCCAGCTGCGCATCAACGAGGCGCTGCTGACGTCCGGGGACTTCACCGACCACCCGCGGATCGTCTCGCTCGCCTCGACGAGCGGGATCGCGGGCAACCGCGGGCAGACCAACTACGCGGCGTCCAAGGGTGGCGTGATCGGGATGGTCCGCGCGACGGCCCCGCTGCTCGCCGCCTTCGGCGGGACGGCCAACGCCGTCGCCCCCGGTTTCATCGAGACCGAGATGACCGCACGCATGCCGGCGGTCACCCGCCAGCTCGCCCGACGGCTCAACTCGCTGCAGCAGGGCGGGCTGCCCGAGGACGTCGCCGAGGCGGTCGCGTTCCTCGCCTCGCCGTCAGCCGGCGGGGTCGTCGGGCAGGTGCTGCGCGTGTGCGGGCAGAACCTGGTCGGGGCATGACGACCCGTCGCGTCGTCGAGCTCGACGCGGTCCCGGGCCTCGGCGGGCTGTACGGGCGCGGCGGAGTCGGGTCGGCCCGGCTCGCGCTCGCCCGGGCGCTGTCCCGCGAGGGGGGTCGTCCGCTCGACGCCGGCGCGCTCCCCGCCGTCGAGTACGCCGTGCACGACCTCCGCGCCTCCACCGCTCACCTGACCGCGTACCAGCACCTGATGGGCGAGCCGGCGGGCGATGCGCTGCCGGCCGGGTTCGTGCACGTGCTCGCCTTCCCGGTCGCGACCGCACTCATGGTGCGGAGCGACTTCCCGCTGCCGCTCGTCGGCATGGTGCATCTGGCCAACCGGGTCGATCAGCACGAGGTGCTGCGTCACACGGACGCCCTGCACGTGCGCGCGTGGACCGAGCAGCTGCGACCGCACCGGTCCGGAGCTCAGCTCGACCTCGTCGTCGAGGTGCGGCGCGAGGGTGCGACGGACCCCGGCGCGCCGCCCGCCTGGCGCGGGGTCTCGACGTACCTCTCGAAGGGTGCGCGGTTCGCCGAGGACGAGGCCCCGGCCGAACGACCACCTGCGCCGGCCGTCCCGCACGGCCTCCCCACCGCGGTCTGGAACCTGCCGGCCGACACCGGACGGCGGTACGCGGCGGTCTCCGGCGACCGCAACCCCATCCACCTCTCGGCACTCTCGGCACGTGCGTTCGGCTTCCCCCGCGCCATCGCGCACGGCATGTACACGGCCGCCCGCGCGCTCGCGGACGTCGGACCGAGGCGTGGCCCGGCATTCAGCTGGACCGTGCAGTTCGCCAAGCCCGTCCTGCTGCCGGGGACGGTCACCCTCCGGGTCGTTCCGCGTGCCGGGGCGGGTGCGTCGCGCGTCGACTCGGCCCTCGCGACCGGCGGGTACGACTACACGGGTTGGGACGCGCGCAGAGGAGTCGTCCACTTCACCGGGAACATCACCCCCTCGGACGCGTGATTCACCCGATTACGCCTCAACCCGCCGAACGGCGGCGTCGATCACCCCCTCGGGCCCGACGCCGTCGTGCCGCCGCGCGCGAGGGGGTACCGATGTCGATCGCACCAGGTCAGGACGCAACCACGGGCGCGCCTCCCGCCGGCTGGTACGCCGATCCGAGCGGTGCCGGTCAACGCTGGTGGGACGGCGGACGGTGGACCGAGCACGTGATGCCCGCGAGCACCCCGTCCCCGACGGGCCACCTCGCGGCTTCGCCGGGGCAGGTCGCGACCCCCGCAGCTGTCGCGGCCACCGCACCGCTCGCAACCTCCGCACCGCTCGCAACCTCCGCACCGGTGGCGACGGCCGCGTCCTGGACCCCGGAGCAGTCCAACCCGCTCGACCCGGGCACCGGCTACGAGGGCTACTCCGTCACCCCGAAGTCCGGCCCGCACCGCGGACCGAGCGGCTACGTCTCGCCGGGGGCCTACGTGGGCGCGACGTCCTCCGGCGGCACCGCGGGCTACGGCCCTGCGACGACGATCGGCGGTCGAGGGCCCGCCGGCTACTCTCCCGCCGGCTACGCTTCGGCGGACCTCTCGACCGTGCCGACCGCCTACCGCTCGGCGCCCGCGCCGTCGGCGTTCCCCTACTCGTACCTCCCGGGCGTGCCGGCACCGAAGAACACCAGGGCCACGGTCGGGTTCGTCCTCGGCATCGTCTTCGTCAGCGTCGGGGTGCTGTTCGGGTACTGGTTCGGGTCCCTGCTCGCCGTGCTCGTCTCGATCACCGGTCTGAGGCGTGCGCGCACGCTCGCGAGCCAGGGCTACCCGGCCGTCGGACGTGGGCTCGCCGTCTGGGGCATCGTGCTGTCGGCGCTCTCCTGGGCGGTGGCGGTCGTGCTCCGCCTCGTGGCGATCTGATCCGTGGCGATCTGACCGGTCACACGCGACCGCGTGCGGAGGTCCGAGCGGAGCCCCGCAGTCCTGCGCCCGCCGCGGTTCAGCTCGGCTGGAGCTTCGAGCGCCGCACGAGCAGACGCGCGACCACGTTGAGCAGGATGACCAGGGCGATCAGGGTCAACGCTCCCGCCCACGCACGCGCGAGCGCGGTGTCGTTCGGGAGCCCCGCCTCGTTGAACACGAAGAGCGGCAGGCCCTCCTGCGGACCCGAGAACGGGTTGAAGTTGATCGCCGAGCTGCCGAACACGGTCAGGAGCAGGGGCGCCGTCTCGCCCGATACCCGCGCGACCGCGAGCATGATGCCGGTCGTGATCCCGGGGAGCGCGGTCGGGAGGATCACCGCCTGGATCGTGCGCCAGCGCGGGATGCCGAGGGCGAAGCTCGCCTCGCGCAACGAGTCGGGGACCAGTCGCAGCATCTCCTCCGTGGTGCGGACGACCACCGGGACCATCAGGATCACGAGTGCCAGCGACCCGGCGAACCCGCTGTACCCCTGCTTCAGGATCAGCACCCACAGCGCCAGGACGAACAGTCCGGCGACGATCGACGGCAGCCCGGTCATGACGTCGACGAACGTGCTGACGAGCCGACCGAAGCGACCGCGCGCGTACTCCACCAGGTAGATCGCGACCAGGAGGCCGAGCGGCACCGAGATGAGGGTGGCGATGCCCACCTGCTCGATCGTCCCGACGATCGCGTGGTAGGCGCCGCCACCTGCGTCGCTGTCGGCGACGCTCAGCATCGAGTGCGTGAAGAACGTCATGTCGAAGCGGCCGAGACCGCGGGCGACCGTGAACGCCAGGACTGCGACCAGGGGGATCAGGGCCAGGATCAACGCGCCGGTGGTCAGCGTGGACGCGAGCCGGTCACGAGCCCGTCGCGACCCCTCGACGGCGACCGACACGGAGGTCATCGCCACCACGTACGCCGCGGCCCAGAACACGAGGAAGTCGGCGACACCGTCCAGCGGCGTCACGACGAACAGCAGCGCACTCACCAGCAGCGTCCCGACGCCGACGCCGAGGGTGGACCGCCGGGGCAGCGGGTGCTTGGAGGCCGAGAGGAGCAGCGAGTCCGTCGGCGCCTGGACGGTGGTCATGCGGCACCCACCCTGAAGTCCTTGTTGCGGGCCACGATGGCGCGGGCGCCGAAGTTGACGATGAGCGTGATGACGAACAGCACCAGACCGGAGGCGATCAACGCACCCTGCCCGACCTTCCCGGCGTCGCCGTAGGTGTTCGCGATGTTCGCGGCGATCGTGTTGCCGCCGGGGGCGAGCACGTGCAGGTTGATCTCGTAGTTCGCCGACAGGACGAGTGCGACGGCGATCGTCTCGCCCATCGCGCGGCCGAAGCCCAGCACCGTGGCGCTGATCAGACCGGACCGGGCGTAGGGCAGCACGGCGGTCCGGATCATCTCCCACTTGGTCGCACCGAGCGCGTACGCCGCTTCCTTCTGCGACTGCGGTGCCTGGGCGAAGACCTCGCGCGAGATCGCCGCGATGATCGGCAGGATCATGATCGCCAGGACCACGGACGCGGTGAAGATCGACTTCCCGAAGATGCCCTGGGACTGGAAGATCGGGATCCAGCCGAAGTAGTCGGCCAGCCACTTGCTCAGCGGCCCGATCGCGGGGACCAGGAAGATGAGCCCCCAGAGCCCGTACACGACGCTCGGGATCGCAGCCAGCAGGTCGACGAGGTAGCCGACCACCTGCGCAGCGCGGCGCGGGACGTAGCTGGTCACCGACAGCGCGACCCCCACCGCGACCGGAACGGCCATCAGCACGGCGAGGACCGACGTGACGAGGGTGCCATAGGTCAGCGCGGCGATGCCGAAGACCGGCGGGGTCGAGTCGGGGAGCCAGGTCCGGGTGGTGAAGAAGCTCGTCGAGTCCTGGTAGATCGCCGGCAGGGCACGGTCCAGCAGGAACAGCGCGATCGCGACCAGGATCACCAGGATGAACGCCGCGGATCCCGCGGTCAGGCGCCGGAAGAGCCGGTCGGCCAGTCGTTCCTTGGCGCGCGTCGGCCGTGGCTTCGGGTTCGACGCCTCGGGGCGCGCCGTCTCCGGGACCAGCAGCGTCGACCCACCGTCCGGGTGAGGCGATCCCATGACCACTCCTGTCGGGCTAGACGAGTGCGCGGTGCCCGACCCGCCGACGTGGCAGGTCAGGCACCGCGGTGCTCGGTGTGGATCAGGCCAACGCCGCGATGGCGGACTGCACCTTCGCCTTGATGTTATCCGGGAGCGCGACGTAGTCGTTCGGCTCGAGGAGTGCCTGCCCGCTGCCGGCCAGGTAGTTCATGAAGGACTTGACCAGCGGGAGCGCCGTGCTCTTGTTGCCCGCCTGGCACACGATCTCGTACGTGACCAGGACGGCCGGGTAGGCGTTCGTGTCCGGGTTCGTGTAGTCGAACGTGAGCGCGAGGTCCTTGCCGGTGCCCGTGATCGTCGCCTTGGAGAGGAAGTTGACGACGTTCGCCGTGGTCAGCTCGACGAACTTGCCCTGGGCGTTGCCGACCTTGGCGTACGGGATGCTGCTCTGGGTCGCGAAGGAGAGCTCCATGTAGCCGATGCCACCCGGCGTCGACTTCACGCCCTGGGCGATGCCTGCGGTGCCCTTGGAGCCCTGGCCGCCCGGGGCGGTCCACGTCTTGTCGTGCTTGTAGGTCCACGCGGTCGGCGCGTCGTTCTCGAGGTACCGCGTGAAGTTGAACGTCGTGCCCGAGCCGTCAGACCGGTGGAAGGTCTGGATCCCGAGGGACGGCAGGGTCACGCCGGGGTTGTCGGCCTTGATCGCCGCGTCGTCCCAGGTCTTGATCGTGCCGGAGAAGATCTTCGCGATCGTGTCGGCCGAGAGGTTGAGCGACGTCACGCCCGGCAGGTTGTAGCCGACCGCGATCGGTCCGGGGACCATCGGCAGGTCGATCGCCTGGTTGCCGGTGCCGCAGCGCGCGCTGGCCGCCGTCATCTCGGTGGCCGACAGCGGGAAGTCGGAACCGGCGAAGTCGGTCGTCCCGGCCGTGAAGTCGGTGACACCCTTGCCCGAGCCGCCACCCTGGTAGTTGATCGTCGCGCCGGAGCAGTTCTGCTGGTAGGCCTTGACCCACTGCGACATCGCGTTCGACTGTGCCGTCGAGCCCGACGCGGTGAGCGATCCGGTGGCGCAGTCGAAGGCTGCGGCGGAGGCGGTGGTGCCGGCCTTCGCGGGCGCGCTGGACGCGCCGCCCCCCGTGCTGTTGTCGTTCGTGCCGCAGGCGGCCAGGCTCAAGGCGCCGATCGTGAGCGCGGCAGCAGTCCCGAGAAGGCGAGTACGCCTCACAAGGTCACCATTCCTTCGTCATCGGATGTGGTCCCGGCCGAGGTGGCGGGGAAGGTCGAGCAGTCTGCAGGCTAGGAGCGGTTGACGACGCGGCGGCGACGCGACGGTGAACGGAGCCTGAACACTGGACAGATCGCCCACCGGATCGGCCGATCGGCACCGATCGTTCACCCCGGCGTCGTGTGCTGTTCGTCCCCGCCGACCGCTCTCCGGGCTCGACGGTGCCCGCGCGCAACGGGTCGGCCGAGGCCTGGACCTGCGACGGGCGCGTGGAAGAGTGGCGCCATGACCGAGCTCGATGCGTTCTCGGGTGCTCTCGAACCCGACGGGGACTACGAGGCGCTCGCCTTCGACGACCTCGACCTCAGCGGCCAGGACGGTGCGCACGCGCGATTCATCGACTGCGTGCTGCGGCGCTGCGGCCTCGACGGGACCGGCCTGGACCACGCCCAGCTGCTCGACACCTCGCTGCGCGAGATCCACGCCGGGACGCTCGATCTCGCCGATGCCACCTGGCGCGACGTCGACGTCGCCGACTGCCGGCTCGGTGCGGTGCAGGCCTACGGCGGCCGCCTCACCCGGGTGACCGTGCGGGGCGGCAAGATCGACTACCTCAACCTCCGCGAGGCGCACCTCACCGATGTCCGGTTCGCGGGCTGCGTGATCGGCGACCTGGACCTGATCGGCGTCCATGCGACGCGCCTCGTCCTCGAGGACTGCCGGATCGGCCGGCTCGACCTGACCCACGCCGTGCTGACCGACGTCGACCTTCGGACGGCCGACCTCTCACGGCTCGACGGCCTGGCGGGGCTCGCGGGGGCGACGATCAGCCAGGAGCAGCTCCTCGAGCTCGCACCCGCGCTGGCGGCGCACCTGCGGATCATCGTGGCCTGAGGTCGACCGGGACGGGGCTGACCGGGCTGCCCCGCACGCCCGGAGGTGTGCGGCCACGGCAGCGACCGAGGCCGCACCCGGTCCGTCACGCCGGTCAGTCCAGCGCGGGTCCGCACGCCGCGGCGGCGGTCGACGCGAGTGCCGCGAGACCGTTCACCTCGATCAACGGACGAGCGTCGTCCTCGACCTGCCAGCACCCGTCGGCCACGGCGTACCGCGCCCGCGGTCCCCCGTCGAGGTAGGCACGCACCGCGTCGAGCAGGCGCTCGACGGCCTCGCCCTCGGTCCCGACGCCCACGCTCGCGCGGATCGCGCCGGCCGGCACCCCGAGGCGGGCCAGCAGCGGGTGCGCGCAGAATCGCCCGTCGCGGACGCCGATCCCGTGCTCGGCGGAGAGATAGGCGGCGACCAGGCCCGGGTCGTGGTCGGTGACCGAGAACGTGACGACCCCGACGGGGTCCACCGAGTCCGCCCAGATCCGCACGACCTCGACCCCGTCGATCGCCTGCAGCCCCTCCACGAGCCGGGTCCGCAGCGCGGCCTCGTGCGCGGCGAGCGCACCGTCGGGCAGACCGGCAAGCACGTCGCACGCCTCCGCGAGAGCGATCGCACCGATCACGTTGGGCGAGCCTGCCTCGTGACGGGCGGGGGACGCCGTCCACACCACCCGGTCGTGCCGGACGTCGCGGACCGCACCGCCGCCGGCCAGGTAGGGCTCACCCGAGTCGAGCCAGTCGCGCCGACCGACGAGCACGCCCGCGCCGAACGGTGCGTAGGTCTTGTGCCCGGAGAACGCGACGTAGTCCGCCCCGGTGCGGGCGAGAGAGAAGCCGCGGTGCGGCACGAGCTGGGCGCCGTCGACGACGACCCGGGCCCCCGACGCGTGCGCGAGCCGGACGACCGCGTCGATCGGGAGCGCCTCGCCGGTGACGTTCGACGCGCCGGTCACGGCGACGAGCGCGTACGCCTGTGTGGCGAGCTCGGCGCGCAGGGCGTCCAGGGTCGCGGCCACGCTGCCCGCGATCGTCAGTACGGTGGCCCCGCGACGTTGCCAGGTCAGCAGGTTCGCATGGTGCTCGAGGTCGAGGACCAGCACGTCGCCCGGTACGCAGCCGACCAGCAGGTTCAGCGAGTCGGTCGTGTTGCGCGTGATGATCGTGACGTCGCCCTCGCGGGCGCCGACGAAGCGCCCGATCGTCTCGCGCGCCGCCTCGTAGAGCGCGGTGGACACCTGGGACAGGTACCCGGCACCGCGGTGCACGCTCGCGTAGAGCGGGAGCACCTCGTGGACGCGGGCGGCGACCGCCTCGAGGGCGGGGGTGCTCGCCGCGTAGTCCAGGTTGGCGTAGGTCCGGGCCGTGCCGTCGACGAGCGGCACCTGCGTCGTGCCCCCGAGAACGGGAAGGAGCGCGGGAGTCGAGCTGCGGACGGCTCGGGCGGGCCGCGCGGCGCCGGTCACGGGCTCGGCGCCGGTCGCAGGCACCGCACAGGTCGCAGGCACGGCGCCGGTCAGGGGGACGGCATCGGTGAGGGGCACGGCAGCTCCATGAGGTCCAGGGGGACCCCACCGGCTCGCCGACGGATCGGCGGATCGACAAGGGGAGCCCCCGCGCTTGCCGTGGTCACCTCGACCACGGCCAGGTCGTCACCCGGGGCACCCCACCGCGGAGGAGGGTTGCCGGCCAGCAAGCCGGGGCTGTGCATCACAACCATGCGCTGGCGCTCATGACCTGTGTCCAGCCTGCGCGACGAGACCAGCCGTGTCAATGGATGGACGACTGGTCTCGCATCTTGGATGCTGGACGCGCGGCGGCCCGCGCTTGTCGCACCTCTCCTGCGCGCCGTAGCATCCGAGTCACCATCCAGAGCGGCCGAGAGATCTGGCTCGACGACGCCGCAGCAACCCCCTAGGACTCCGTCCCGGGTGAGGGTGCTACCGCCAGGGCCGATGGAGGAGCACATGAGCGCGTCAGACCCGCAGGCCTCGCCCGCACCCTCCGGCTACGCCGGTGACCTCTCGCCCCGGCAGGCCTGGGACCTCCTCGCGGGAGACCCCGACGCCCTCCTGGTGGACGTCCGCACCGAGGCGGAGTGGCGCTACGTCGGCGTGCCGGACGTCACCTCGCTCGGACGTCCGGCTGCGTTCGTCGAGTGGGTCACGTACCCGAGCGGCGCTCCCAACGTCGCGTTCGTGGACCAGGTCCTCGCCGCCGGACTGACCCCCGGCCGTCCCGTCGTCTTCCTGTGCCGGTCCGGTGCGCGGTCGGTCGCGGCCGCCCGCGCCGCGACCGCAGCGGGTCTCGGGCCCGCGTACAACGTCCTCGACGGGTTCGAGGGCGACCTCGACCCCGAGAGCCACCGCGGCGAGCAGGGCTGGCGCGCCACCGGGCTCCCATGGACCCAGTCGTGAGCGAGGGCACGCCCTCGGAACCGGGCACTCGACCTCCGGCCGCGCCCCGCCCGACGTCGTCCCCGACCGATCGCGTGGCAGGTCCCGCAGACTGGGACGACGGCACCCTGTCGCTCGAGGGACTGCGTGCCGACACGATCGCCGTCCACGGCGGTCAGGTCCGGACCGCGTTCCAGGAGACGGCCGAGCCGCTGTTCCTCACGCAGGGGTACGTCTACGCCCACGCGGCCGATGCCGAGGCCGCGTTCGCGGGCGACACCGATCGCTTCATCTACTCCCGGTACGGCAACCCGACGGTGTCGACCTTCGAGGAACGACTGCGCCTGCTCGACGGCGCCGAGGCCTGCTACGCCACGGCCACCGGTATGTCGGCCGTGTTCACGTCGATGGCGGCGCTGGTCCGATCGGGGAGCAGGATCGTCGCTGCCCGGGCACTCTTCGGCTCGACCCTCGTCATCTTCAACGAGATCTTCGCCTCGTGGGGCGTGCGCACCGACTACGTCGACGCCCACGAGCTCGCCCAGTGGGAGGCGGCGCTCGCGACCCCTGCCGACGTCGTCTTCTTCGAGACGCCGTCCAACCCGATGCAGGACCTCGTCGACGTCGCGCGCGTGAGCGCGCTGGCCCACGCGGCCGGGGCGGTCGTCATCGTCGACAACGTGTTCGCGACGCCGGTGCTGCAGCGACCGCTCACGCAGGGTGCCGACGTCACGGTCTACTCCGCGACCAAGCACATCGACGGTCAGGGGCGCGTGCTCGGTGGTGCGATCCTCGGGTCGCGCGAGTACATCGACGGTCCGGTCCAGATGCTGATCCGCAACACCGGTCCGAGCCTGAGCCCGTTCAACGCCTGGGTGCTGCTCAAGGGGCTCGAGACGCTCTCGCTCCGGGTCCGTGCGCAGACCGCTGCGGCGCTCCAGGTCGCCACGTGGCTCGAGGATCAGCCGGGCGTCGCCGCAGTGCGGTACCCGTTCCTGGCGTCGCACCCGCAGCACGCGCTGGCGACCAGCCAGATGAGCGGGGGCGGCACCATCGTGACGTTCGACCTCGCCGTCCCGGGGGCGGACCCGCAGGTCGCGAAGGCGTCGACGTTCGCGTTCCTCGACGCGCTCCGCGTCGTCGCGATCTCGAACAACCTCGGTGACGCCAAGTCGCTCATCACGCATCCCGCGACGACGACGCACCGCAAGCTCGGACCCGCGGGCCGGGCGGCCGTCGGGATCTCGGAGTCGACGGTCCGCCTGAGTATCGGCCTCGAGGACCCGCTCGACATCCTGGACGACGTCGCGCGCGCGCTGGCCGCCGTCACGCGCTGACCGGCTGACCTGCACGATCGGCTGACCTGCACGATCGGGCACGGCGAGCGGCTCGTCGCGCCCGCGGGGCCCGCCCGGACACGGCCGGCCCGACCAGGATCGGCTGCTACGGTCGTAGCCATCCCATGAGCACCTCCGATGCGCCACGACCGCCGTTCCCCCGCTGGAACCCCGACGGGGAGCTCGACCTCGCCCTGCGGGCCGCCGCGGACGAGCTCGAGCGGACCGGCCTCGACCTGTCCGGCGGGTGCCGCCTCTCCGACATGACGCGCCGTCAACGCGCGGCACTCGGCGCCTTCCTGGGGTGCGGCATGGTGCGACCGCAGGTGATGCTGCACCTCGAGACGCTGGACGCGATCTTCCGGGGCAAGTACGGGCTCGCGGGCGGTCTCGTCGAGGCGTGCGAGACCGCGCTCGGGCGTCCGCTCACGGGCACGACCGCTGAGGTGGCGATGAGTCCCGACCTGACCACGGAAGCGCGCCTCGAACCGATCCTCGCCGAGCTCGTGGCACGTGAGCCGATCTTCCACCGACTCGAGCTCGGGACCACCCGCGAGGACTTCGACGCGCAGACCGCTCCGGACTTCTGGGAGATCGGCGCCTCGGGCCGGGCGTACAGCCGCGAGTTCGTCTGGGCGACGCTGGCGACGCGGTACGCGGCCGGCGCGGACGACCCGTGGCAGACGGACCGGTTCCACTGCCGCGAGCTCGCTCCTGCGACCTACCTGCTCACCTACGTCCTGAGACAGGGTGAGAGGACGACGCGCCGCGCGACGATCTGGCAGCGCACGACGAGCGGCTGGCGCATCCTGTTCCACCAGGGGACCGAGATGCACGACGAGAGCTGATCATGCACGTCGCTCCGCGCGGCTACGGGCGGTTCAGGCGGGGTGCAGGGGCCGGTCGGGTCGAGAGGTGCCCAGGGGGTCAGGTCGGAGTGCACGGACCGGTCAGGTCGGAGTGCACGGACCGGTCAGGTCGGAGTGCACGCACCGGTCTTCGGGCACGGGCCGTCGACCAGGTGCGAACGCGCCTCGTAGACCTGCAGCGGCGCGCCCGGTGAGGTCGTCGTGGCCGTCCCAGGAACCGGGTTCCACGTTCCGGACCCGATCACCTGGAAGTCCGCCGTCCAGGTCGTGGTGAGCGCGACCACGTACGACCCACCGCGCGTGTAGGTGTGCGTGACCGTCTGATGCGGGTACGGGCGACCCGGGTCGGACGTCACCAGCGGCGCCGAACCGTCCGCGAAGTCCCAGGAGAACGTGACCGGACGAGCACTGACCCGCACGGGCGTCCCGAGCACCAGCAGGTCGAAGACCTGCGCATCGCCGCTGGTGAACACCACCGTGTCCATGTTCACCATGACCCACCCGTTCGGCGGCACCGAAACCGGAGACGGCGCGAGCGGCAACCGCGCCAGCTCGCGGGACAGCTCACCCGCCAGATCCGCCGGCCCGACGCACCGCGCCGGTTCCGCCACCGCCCACGGACCCCACCCCGTCGCGCTCTCGGGGTCGCGCACAGAGACGAACAGCGGATCGTCCGACCGCTGACCCGCCGGGCACACCAGCACCGCGGCGTCGAACGACGCGCTCGTGCACGACACACCGGGCCCGAGGAGGGGGACGACCACCGACGTGTCGCCCGGGCAGACCGCCCACCCGGCGCGCTCGTACCTCGCTGCCCCGTCCGGGGCGACCGCGATGCGATCGCTCGACTCAGCCGTCCCGCCGATCTCGACGACGCTCCCGCTCCACCGGCTTCGCCAGTCCGTGTCCTGAGGATCCGTGCCCGTGGCTAGAGGCAATGAGGACACGCAAGCCACGATCCCGATGCCGAGGGCGCGAGCCACGTCTCTCACTGGGAGTCTCTCCCGCCCTCGACGCCAAGGATGCGCCATGCGTCGTTGGCGTAGACCGTGTGGAACCGTGCAGTGGCGACGGAGCCCTCGAAGTTCGACATCTGCTTACCGGCGGCGTCCAGGCGCACGGTGGGGCCCTGCGTGACCTGAAGGTCGACGGGGTAGCCACCTTCAAGTTCTGCCAACGGATGCACAGTGATCACCTCTGCCGTCGTCACTCCGCCTGAGAATGAACCACCAGCGCCGAGGGTCGTGACGACGAACTCGTGGGTCGTCTTGCAGAAGTCGCACGTCGGGAAGCTCATCGCGTCCCACTCGGTCAGGTCGCCCGTCTGCAGCACGTACCCGTAGAGCTCGATGAAGTACGTCGCTGCCGCGGCCGCACCGGCGGGCGTCATCTGGTCGACCTCCGCCGGTCGAGGCGGTGCCGTCGGGCCACTCGGGCTCGGACGCGGATCCGGACTCGACAGGACCGGCGCCGTCGTCACGCCACCCGAGCTGCTCCGCCCATCCGGTTCGCCGGAGCCGGTGCACCCCGCCAGGCTCGCAGCTCCCACGGCCATCGCGGCGGCCACGACCCATCGGGCGGCACCGCGCCGCGCGAGCCCACCGGCCACCGCAGCCGCCTCGCCAGTCCCACGTCGCCACACATCGTCCCCCGGGTGCCCGAAATGTCCGGCGCGACCATACCAACCCTCGACCAACCCATCACAGGTCCTTGGGCCTCACTGTGGACAACCGCGACGAGATTCAGTCGGTCGGAGTGTCAGACGCCGAGCATCTTCTGGAAGCACAACGACACCGCATCGCCGACGTACGGGCCGTACGGCACGACCGGGCGGTAGCCATGGCTCACGTAGAGCGCGATCGCCTCGGGCTGCCGCGACCCCGTCTGCAGGACGAGCGAGCTCCAGCCGGCACCGCGCGCCGCGACCTCGAGAGCCGTCATGAGCCGACGCGCGACGCCCAACCCGCGGGCCTCCGGCCGGACGAACACCTTCTTGACCTCGCCGGCCGCCGGCCCGAACCTGTCGTTCGCGGGACGAAGGATCGCCGTGCCCACCGCGTGGCCGTCAACGGTCGCGAGCACGGTGACGCGAGCCTCGCGCCCGATGTCGGCCTCCATCGCGTCGAACGCGTCGATGAACACGTCGCGGTCCGGGTACAGCACGGCCATCTCGTCGTACATCTCACGCCGCAGCCCGACCGCGCGGGAGTCGTCGAACGGCACGTCCAGGAACTCGACCGCAGGCCGCTCGGCGCGCGCCACCCGTTCGCCCAGGGACCCTGCGCCCGTGGCGCCGCCCGTGAACCCCTGCCTCTCGCGCGCCGTCGCACGACCGGCGGGCAGCACCTTGGTGAAGCACCGCGAGTCCGCCTCGACGTCGTACGGCGGGTAGTTGGGCATCGGCCTGTAGCCCTCGGAGAGATAGAGCCCGATCGCCTCGGGCTGCAGCACGCCGGTCTCCAGGATCAGCCGCTCCCACCCGAGCGCGACCGCACGGCGCTCGAGCTCGACGAGCACCAGTCGCGAGAGCCCCCGCCCGCGATACTCGGGCAGCACGAACATGCGCTTGAGCTCGCCGACACCCTCACCTCGACCGCGCAGCGCCCCGCAGCCCGCCGCCACGCCGTCGACCCGGACGAGGAGCATCGCGGCGACACCCTCGGGCGGGATGTGCGGCTCGAGGTCGGCGACCCCGCCGTACCGCCGCTTGAGCTCCTCCTGCTGCGCGGTGCGGAGCCGGTCGGCCTCGGGGTCGTCCCACGGCACGGTCTCGATCGTCACGCCCGAGCCGGCGGCGGAGTCCTCGGCTGTGCCGGTGCTCAACCGACCAGGGAACCGATCACGGAGGCGAAGAACCGCAGCCCGTCGGTGCCGGTACGTGGCCCGCGCGGCCCGTCCGGGCCGAACCCGACCTCGACGGCGTGCTCGGGGTGCGGCATGAGCCCGACGACGTTGCCGGCGGCGTTCGTGATGCCGGCGATGTCCCGACGTGAGCCGTTGGGGTTCCAGTCGCGGTACCGCACGACCACGCGACCCTCGCCCTCGAGCTCGTCGAGCGTGTGCTCGTCGGCGACGTACTGGCCGTCCTGGTTCTTGAGCGGGACGGTGATGCGCTCGCCGACCGAGTACAGCCGCGTCCACGCGGTGTCGACGTTCTCGACCTGCAGCACCTGCTCGCGGCACACGAAGTGCAGGTGGTCGTTCTTGATCATCGACCCGGGCAGCAGGTGCGCCTCGGTCAGGACCTGGAAGCCGTTGCAGATGCCGAGGACGGGCATGCCACCGTTCGCCGCGTCGACGATCGACCCCATGACCGGCGCGAACCGGGAGATCGCCCCGGCGCGCAGGTAGTCGCCGTAGGAGAACCCGCCCGGGAGGACGACGGCGTCGACGGCGTGCAGGTCGGCGTCGGCGTGCCACAGCGCGACGGCCTCTCCACCCGCGAGCCGCACGGCCCGTGCGGCGTCCCGGTCGTCGAGGGTTCCCGGGAACGTGACGACCCCGATGCGGGCGCCCGTCAGCATCAGCGGCCGGCCTCGTCGGAGGTCGCGTGCACCGGCTCGGCGTACACGTCGACGACGTCCTCGATGACCGGGTTCGAGAGCACCGTCTCACCGGCACGACGCGCGGCCGCGAGGATCTCGTCGGTGACCTCGCCGTCCACCTCGAGCTCGAACCGCTTGCCCTGGCGGACGCCCACGAACTGGCTGAAACCGAGACGCGGGAGGGCGCCGTTGACCGCCTTGCCCTGCGGGTCGAGGATCTCGGGCTTCGGCATCACGTTGACGACGACTCGTCCCACGGGTGGCTCCTGGTTCACGGGGCGGAGGTGGAGGGGTGCGGTGCTCAGACTACCGACTCCCGAGGGTGTCCCAGGTGAGCCGTCCGCCCAGCACGGTCGCCACGACGGGCATCGTCCGCAGGGTCGCGCCGTCGGTTGTGGTCGGGTCGGCGTCGAGAATCACGAGATCGGCGACCTGACCAGGTGAGACGGTGCTGCGCACCGAGGCGTCGAGCGCGGCCTCGATCGGCAGCGCCTGCTCGACGTGCCACGGTGCACGGTCGTCACGCGCACGGGTGACCGCCGCCGCGATCGAGATCCAGGGGTCCAGCGGGGCCACCGGCGCGTCGGAGCCGAGGGCCAGCCGCGCCCCGGACTCGAGCAGGTCGCGGTAGGGGTAGGCACGGTGCGCGCGGCCCGCCCAGTACCGGTCGACGACGTCACGATCGTCCATCGCGTGCTCGGGCTGCACCGAGGCGACCACTCCGAGGGCCGAGAAGCGCGGGACGTCCTCGGGCGAGACGAGCTGGGCGTGCTCGACCGAGCCGCGCGCCCCGCTCGCCTCGAACGCGTCGAGCACCACGGTGTTCGCACGGTCCCCGATCGCGTGGATCGCGCACGCGATGCCGTGGCGCGCCGCCTGCGCCATCAGCGGCACGAGGCGATCGAGGTCGTACGTGAGGACACCCCGGGCCTCCGGTCCGACGAGCCCCGGGTACGGGTCGTGGCAGTAGGCGGTGCGGGTGTTCAGCGAGCCGTCCGCGATGATCTTGAGCGGTCCCATCGTGACGAGTCCGTCGGTGCCCGGCAGGACGTCGCCGGTGGCGAGCTCGCGGGCGATCGCCCGGTCCAGGTGCTCCGGCCAGACACCCGCGGACACCCGCAGCGACGTGACGCCCGCCTGCACGCGCCGCGTCCACACGGACAGGTTGTCGGCGATCTCGACGTCCATCACGCCGACGACGCCGCGCGCGGCGGCAGCCCGTGCGGCCTCGTCGACGAGGCGTTCGAGCACGTCGGGGGCCACGACGCTGATGTCCTCGCTCGCGGCGAACCACTCCGCCTCACGGAGCACCCCGGTCGGGTGGTCGCCGAGGCCGTGCGCCGCGAGCGCCGGAGACCTCAGCGCGGCCGTGTTGAGCCAGCCGCAGTGGAGGTCGCCGGACATCAGAACCACCGGGACGGGCGGCAGACCGGCGGCCGCGATCGCGTCGTCGAGCAGCGCGGCCGACGGGGTGTCCGACCACAGCGCGTCCCGGAACCCGAGCCCCGTGAGCGTGGCGCCGCCGGGGAGCGGCTGCGCGCGGAGCCGTTCGACGACGAGCCGGGCGACGTCGGCTGCGGACGTCGTCCCGGTCAGGTCGAGCCGCTGCCGCGCGAGCGCCCATTGCGTGAAGTGCACGTGGTTGTCCCACAGACCGGGCATGACGGACCGGCCGTCGAGGTCCAGCCGCGCGACCTGCGCGGGGAGGTCGGCGGCGAGGTCCGTCGCGACCGCCGCGATCCGCCCGTCGCGCACGAGGATGTCGACGAGCCCGGCGCCCGCGCCCGGTGGCCGGGTGCCGGCGCCTCGCGCCTGCGTGCCGACGAGGCGAGCACCGGTGAGGACCAGCTCGCCGGGCATCAGAGCGCGGCTCGACCGGTCAGCCGCTCGAAGGCCTCGAGGTAGCGCGCGCGGGTGCGCTCGACCACCTCGGCGGGCAACGGCGGCGGCGGTGCGTCGCTCGAACGGTCCCACCCGGAGGCGTCCGACGTCAGCCAGTCACGGACGTACTGCTTGTCGAAGCTCGGCTGCGCACCGCCGGGGGCCCACGTGTCCGCCGGCCAGAATCGCGACGAGTCCGGCGTCAGCACCTCGTCGCCGAGCACGACGGCACCCGCGTCCGGGCCGTCGAGCGCGCGGCCGAACTCGAGCTTGGTGTCGGCGAGGATCACGCCCCGCTCGCGCGCGATGCCCTCCGCCCGCGAGTACACCGCGAGCGTGAGGTCCCGCAGCCGAGTCGCGGCGTCGGTCCCGAGCTGCGCCGCGACGACGTCGAAGCTCACGTTCTCGTCGTGCGCACCGAGCTCGGCCTTGGTCGCCGGGGTGAAGATCGGCTCGGGAAGTCGCGAGCCGTCCACCAGGCCAACCGGCAGCGGCACCCCGCACACCTGCTGGCCCGCGCGGTACTCGACGAGCCCCGATCCGGTGAGATAGCCGCGTGCGACGCACTCCACCGGGTACATCTCGAGGCGGCGGCACACCATCGCGCGGCCCGCGACCGCCGCCGGGACCCCGTGCTCGCCGACCTCCGCCGTCACCACGTGGTTGGGGACCAGGTCGGCGACCTGCTCGAACCACCAGAGGCTGAGCTGCGTCAGGACGACGCCCTTGTCGGGGACGGGGGTGGACAGCACGTGGTCGTAGGCGCTGATCCGGTCGCTCGCGACGACCAGGACCACGTCACCTGCGGGGTGCGCGGTGCCGGGTGGGAGGTCGGGGACGTACAGGTCCCGGACCTTCCCGGAGTAGGTGTGGGTCCAACCGGTCAGCTCGAGTGGCGCGCTCACGACGCACATCCTTCCGCACCGGGGAGCCTCATGACGCCCGGGACCAGATGTCGGCCGGCGGACGACGTCCGACGGCTACGGGCGCATCAGGTAGTCGTCCGTCGTCGGCTCGGGCAGGGCCGGTGCCCCGGTGCACCGCTTGTAGTACAACCACGGGAACCAGCCTCCGCCGAACCGCTCCCAGCCGTCGGCCTCGAGCCGCCGTCTCTCGGCACCGACGACGTGCACCCGGCGGTGCTCCCACTGCTCGTCCGACTTCTGCACCACGTGGAACAGCGCCCCGTAGCCGATCCCGTGCCAGCCGTAGCGTCCCGCCCGGTCCAGCACCCGCATCTCGTTGACCGCGCTGAGGGGCGCCAGTCGGACCACCCGGCCGCCCGGTCGAGGCTCGACCGGCTCGTCCTTGCCGTACCTCTGCTGTGCAGCCTGCCGGGACATGTCCAGGACCTGCCCGATCGCCTCCCAGGTGCATCCGGCCGACCGGGCCGCCGCGATGGTCGACCGGAGCAGCGCCTCGGTCTCGGTGCGCGCCTGGAGCACGAGAGCGACGAGCTCGAGGTGCGCGGACGGCTCCGTCCCCAGCCGCGCTGCCAGGCCTGGTCCCGCGGCATCGATCGCCTCGGAGAGGAGCTGGCGCAGGTCCGGCGCGTTCATCTCGGTGGTCACGCGTCAACTGTAGGTTGACACATGCTCCATGTCAACCAGTGATTGACGCCGCGATATCGGTGCGGTGATGAGACCCCGGCAGGTCGATCCGCTCGATCGCCGCATAGGCGGCCGCACGCGCGCTGGCGACGTCCGGACCACGACCGACGACCGAGAGCACCCGGCCGCCCGAGGCGACCAGGACGCCGTCGACCAGCGCTGTCCCGGCGTGGAGCACCTGGACGTCCGGAACCCGCTCCGCGGCCTCGACCCCCGTGATCGGGTCACCGTGCCGTACGGCGGCCGGGTACCCGTGCGCCGCCACGACCACGGTCACCGCGGCCTCGTCGCGCCAGCGCAGCGGAGGGAGCGTCCCCAGGGTTCCGGTGGCGACCGCGTCGAGGACGGTCGCGAGCGGCGTGGCGAGCCGGGCGAGCACGACCTGCGTCTCCGGGTCGCCGAACCGTGCGTTGAACTCCACGACGCGCGGACCCCGGCTCGTCAGCGCGAGGCCGACGTAGAGCACTCCCGAGAACGGGATCCCCCGGCGCGCCATCTCGTCGACGGTCGGCTGGGCGACGCGCTCGACCACCTCGGCGACGAGGTCGGCAGGCGCCCACGGCAACGGCGAGTACGCCCCCATACCGCCGGTGTTCGGGCCCGCGTCGCCGTCGAGGGCCCGCTTGAAGTCCTGCGCGGGGGCCAACGGCACGACGGTCGAGCCGTCCGTGAGGCAGAACAGCGAGATCTCCGGCCCGTCGAGGTACTCCTCGACGACGACCTTCCCGCCGGCCTTCGCGAGGCACGCATCGGCGTGCTCGAGCGCGGCCGCGCGATCGTCCGTCACGACCACGCCCTTCCCGGCGGCGAGACCGTCCTCCTTCACGACGTACGGCGCTCCGAACGCGTCGAGCGCATCGGCGACCTGGGCGTGGGACGTGCAGACATGAGCCATCGCGGTCGGCACCGCGGCGGCCGCCATCACGTCCTTCGCGAACGCCTTGGACCCCTCGAGAGCGGCGGCCTCACGGCTCGGCCCGAAGCACGCGATCCCGGTGGCGCGGACGGCGTCCGCGACCCCGGCGACGAGCGGCGCCTCCGGGCCGACGACGACGAGGTCCACGCCGAGGTCGGTCGCGAGCGCGGCGACGGCGTCACCGTCGAGCGGGTCGACCTCGTGCAACGTCGCGTCCGCGCCGATGCCCGGGTTGCCCGGCGCGGCGTGCAGCTCGCTCACCTGCGCATCTGCCGCGAGGGCGCGGACGAGGGCGTGCTCACGAGCACCGGTGCCGATGACGAGGATCTTCACGGGCCCTGAGCCTATCGGCCCGCACCCGGGCGGGCCGCCCTCGCTCACCCTCGTCTCCCCCCGTCACGCGGAGCGCGCCGCGCGCGACACGCCGGTGTGTCGCGGCAGCACGCTCCACGTGACGGGAGTTCACGGTTCCGGTGACGTGCGGACGGCCCCGGTGACCGGAGAGGGGTGGCTCAGTCGGTCGCTGCCTCCAGGCGGGAGCGAAGGCCCGTCAGCTGATCGGCGAGCTCAGGCGGGAGCCGGTCGCCGAACTGCGCAAAGAACTCCTCGGTCAGGTCGCACTCGGTCGACCACGATCCCGTGTCGACGGCGAGCAGCTCGACGAGGTCGGCGTCGGACACCGCGAGACCGTCGAGCGGGAGCGCCCCCGGAGCGGGCACGAGCCCGACCGGCGTCGCGTCCGCGTCGGCCTCGCCGGCGACCCGGCGCAGCACCCAGTCCAGCACGCGCGAGTTCTCCCCGAAGCCGGGCCACAGGAACCGGCCGTCAGCGCCCTTGCGGAACCAGTTGACCTGGAACAGGAGGGGGCGCCTGTCCGCCGGCAGACCGGCACCGACCGTGAGCCAGTGCCCCCAGTGGTCCGCCATGTTGTACCCGCAGAACGGCAGCATCGCGAACGGGTCGCGACGCAGCTCCCCGACGGTCCCCTCGGCGGCGGCCGTCTGCTCCGAGGAGATCGTCGCGCCCATGAAGACGCCGTGCGCCCAGTCGAAGGACTGCGCGACGAGCGGGACGTTCGTCGCCCGGCGTCCGCCGAACAGGATCGCGTCGATCGGCACCCCGTCCGGCGAGTCCCAGCTGTCGGCGATGGTCGGGCACTGCCCGGCGGCCACCGTGAACCGGGAGTTGGGGTGCGCGGCCGGTCGACCCGCTGCCGGGGTCCAGTCCTGCCCGCGCCAGTCCGTGAGGTGCTCGGGCACCTCGGGCGTGAGACCCTCCCACCAGACGTCGCCGTCGTCGGTCAGGGCGACGTTCGTGAAGATGACGTCGTGCGTCAGGGTCGCGATCGCCGTCGGGTTGGTCACGACCCCGGTGCCGGGCGCGACACCGAAGAACCCCGCCTCGGGGTTGATCGCGCGCAGCCGTCCGTCCGGACCCGGGCGCATCCACGCGATGTCGTCCCCGATCGTCTCGACGGTCCAGCCCGGGATGGTCGGTCGCAGCATCGCCAGGTTCGTCTTGCCGCACGCCGACGGGAACGCCGCGGCCACGTGGAACACGCGCCCTTCGTCGGACGTGACCTTGAGGATCAGCATGTGCTCCGCCAGCCACCCCTCGTCGTGGCCCATCACCGACGCGATGCGCAGCGCGAAGCACTTCTTGCCGAGCAGGGCGTTGCCGCCGTACCCCGAGCCGAACGACCAGATCTCTCGGGACTCGGGGAACTGCACGATGTACTTGGTCGAGCTGCACGGCCACGGCACGTCCTCGCGTCTCAGGCCGTCCGCGTCGACGAGCGGCATCCCGACCGAGTGCAGGGCGGGGACGAACGCGCCGTCCGCACCCAGGAGGTCGAGCACCTCCGTGCCCGTCCGGGTCATGACGGCCATGCTCACGACGACGTAGGGCGAGTCGGTGAGCTGGACGCCGAGCTGCGAGATCGCCCCACCGAGAGGACCCATCGAGAACGGCACCACGTACATCGTCCGGCCCCGCATCGATCCGGCGAACACGCCGCGCAGCTCGGCCCGCATCTCGTCCGGGTCCCGCCAGTTGTTGGTCGGCCCGGCGTCCTCGGCGCGCACCGAGCAGATGAACGTCCGGTCCTCGACGCGCGCGACGTCGCTCGGGTCGGAGCGGGCCAGGTAGCTGCCCGGGCGGAGCCCGGGGTCGAGCGGGATCAGGGTGCCGACCTCGACCATCTGCTCGCTGAGCCGGCGCCGCTCGGCCGGGGTGCCGTCGCACCAGACCACGGAATCGGGCTCGGTGAGCTCCGCCATCTCGGCCACCCACGCGAGCAGGCGGGCGTGGGTGGTCGGCGGGGTCGTGAGGAGCGGGTGGTCGAGGACGGTCATCGTGGGCCTCTCGTGCGATTGCGGTCGGTGTCAGCGCTCGCTCTCCACCCTCGTCCGATTCCGGTAGCCCTTCAACCGATATGGCACGTGAAGATTCGCCGATCTTTCGATAGCGTGAAGCAATGGCCACCGACCTCCTGACACTCGGACGACGCATCCGGCACTTCCGCACCACGGCCGGCCTGACGCTCGACCAGCTCGGCGCCGCCGTCGCGACCGCCCCCAGCCAGCTCTCGCTGATCGAGAACGGTCGGCGGGAGCCCCGGATCTCGCTCCTCCAGTCGATCGCCGCCGCTCTCGGCATCGCGCTCTCCGACCTGCTCGCGACCGAGCCGCCGAGCCGCCGGGCGGCCCTCGAGATCGCCCTCGACCGCGCCCAGGGGAGCACGCTCTACGCGGGGCTCGGACTGCCGTCCGTGCGCGTCAGCCGCACCCTCCCGCTCGAGGCGCTCGAGGCCCTGGTCGGCCTGCACGAGGAGCTCGCGCGCCGCGCGAACGCATCGATCGCGACCCCCGAGGAGGCGCGTCGGGCGAACACGGAGCTGCGCCTGTGGATGCGTGAGCGCGACAACTACCTGCCCGACATCGAGGACGCCGCCGAGCGGATGTCGCGCGCGGCCGGGTACACGTCGGGCGCCCTCACGCACCGGGCGGTGGCCCGCATGGCCGAGCAGCTCGGCTTCCAGATCCTGCACGTGGGCGACCTCCCGCACTCGACGCGCACGGTCACCGACCTCGCGAGCGGTCGCATCTACCTCCCACCGGCCTCGATCCCCGGCGGCCACGGTCTGCGGTCCCTCGCGCTCCAGGCGATCGCCCACCGTGTGCTCGCGCACGAGCGCCCGGCGAGCTACGCGGACTTCCTGCGCCAGCGGATGGAGATCAACTACTTCGCCGCGGCGTGCCTCATCCCGCGGGGACGCGCCGTCGACGTGCTCCAGAACGCGAAGCGCGAGCGCGACCTCGCGATCGAGGACTTCCGCGACGCGTTCGGCGTGACGCACGAGGCCGCGGCCATGCGCTTCACGAACCTGGCCACCGCGCACCTCGGGATCCCGGTGCACTTCATGCGGGTCGGCGACGACGGCACGCTCTACCGCGGCTACGAGAACGACGAGGTCGGCTTCGCCACTGACCCGACCGGCGCGATCGAGGGCCAGATCGTGTGCCGTCAGTGGACGTCGCGCATGGCCTTCACGGTGCGGGACCGTGCCACCGAGTTCCACCAGTACACCGACACCCCGGCGGGCACGTTCTGGTGCACGGCGCAGACCGGGGCGACGACGTCGGGGGAGTTCTCGATCACGGTCGGCGTGCCGTACGTGCACTCGAAGTGGTTCCGCGGGCGGGACACCACGCGCCACACCGTCTCCCGCTGCCCCGACCCGACGTGCTGCCGGCAGCCGCCGGGCGACCTGACCGCCCGATGGGCCGACCAGTCGTGGCCGAGCGCGCGCCTGCACGCCCAGGTCCTCGCGCCGCTACCCGGTGGCACGTTCCCCGGCGTGGACGACGCCGAGGTCTACACCTTCCTCGAGCGCCACGCCCCGACCGCCTGACACGTGCCCGGCGCGCCCGCACCGTCCCGCAGTGCGCGCGTCCGCGCTGTGCCCGGTGCCCCGACGCGCACGTCCGACCTCAGCGCGCCGCCATCCTCGCGTCGAGGCGAGCCCGCACGTCCGGCCACTCGTCGGCCAGGATCGAGAACACGACCGTGTCCCGCCAGGTCCCGTCGGCCCGGATCATCTCATGGCGCAACACGCCCTCCCGCGTCGCCCCGAGCTTGGCGATCGCGGCCTGCGAGCGGGTGTTGATCTGATCGGTCTGGATCTTCACACGCTCGAAGCCGCAGTCCTCGAAGGCGTGGGCGAGCAGCAGACGCTTCGCCGCCGGGTTCACCGCCGTGCCCCAGACCCGCGGAGCGTAGGCCGTCGCGCCGAGGTGCACCCGGTGGTGGGTGAGGTCGGCCTCGACGAGCGACGAGGTCCCGACGACGCGCCCGGCGGGTCCGAGGGTCGAGTCCGCCGTGAGGGTCACGGCGTAGGTCGCCCGCGGTCCGTGGTGCACGAGGGCGTCGATCCACCGCTCCATCTCGGCCTCGCTGTGCGGTCGCGCAGCCTCGCCACCGTTGTACCCGGCGGCCCAGACCTCCTCCGAGCCGATCGCCTCGAAGAGCTCCGCCGCATCCCCCGTACCGAGCGGTCGCAGCGTCACGACCGGTCCGACGAGCACGCGCGAGTCCGGGAGGACGGACGTCCGACGGCCGGTCATGCCGACACCCTCTCGGCGCCGGTCGGCGTCTGCGCGCACGCGGGCCGCGCCCGTCCGACGTGGTCGATCACCGTCGCCTCAGCCGATCAGGTCGTGGCGCAGGATCGTCGCATCCCGCCCCGGGCCGACGCCGATCGCCGAGATCCGGGTGCCGGACAGCTCCTCGAGCGCGAGCACGTAGCGCTGCGCGTTGACCGGCAGGTCCTCGAACGTGCGCGCCTGCGTGATGTCCTCGGTCCAGCCGTCGTACTCGACCAGCACCGGGGTGGCGTGGTGGAAGTCGCTCTGGTCCGCCGGCATCTCCTCGTGGCGGACGCCGTCGACCTCGTACGCGACGCACACCGGGATCTTCTCCAGCCCGGTGAGCACGTCGAGCTTGGTCAGCACGAAGTCGGTCAGACCGTTGATCCGGCTCGAGTAGCGCGCGACGACCGCGTCGTACCAGCCGCACCGGCGCGGGCGCCCGGTCGTCACCCCGAACTCCCCACCGGTGGCCCGGAGGAACTCGCCCATCTCGTCGAGCAGCTCGGTCGGGAACGGACCCTCGCCGACGCGGGTCGCGTAGGCCTTGACGACACCGATCACCCGGTCGATCCGCGTCGGCCCGACGCCCGACCCGGTGCAGACGCCGCCGGCGGTCGCGTTCGACGACGTGACGAACGGGTACGTGCCGTGGTCGACGTCGAGCATCGTCGCCTGACCGCCCTCGAACAGCACGATCTTCCCGGCGTCGAGCGCACGGTTGAGGATCAGGGGGGTGTCGGCGACCATCGGGCGCAGCCGCTCCGCATACCGGAGGAGGTCCTCGACGGTCTCCTCGACGGTGATCGCGCGGCGGTTGTAGACCTTCACGAGCAGGTGGTTCTTCTGGTCGAGCGCTCCCTCGACCTTCTGCCGCAGGATGTTCTCGTCGAAGAGGTCCTGGATGCGGATCCCGACCCGGTTGATCTTGTCGGCATACGTCGGACCGATGCCGCGGCCGGTCGTGCCGATCTTGCGCTTGCCGAGAAACCGCTCGGTGACCTTGTCGATGGTCCGGTTGTACGGCGCGATCACGTGCGCCGCAGAGGACACCAGCAGGCGCGAGACGTCGACCCCGCGGCTCACCAGGGCGTCGATCTCCTGGAAGAGCACCTCGAGGTCGATCACGACGCCGTTGCCGATCACGGGGGTCACTCCCGGCGAGAGGATGCCGCTCGGGAGCAGGTGCAACGCGTACTTCTCGCCGTCGATCACGACGGTGTGGCCGGCGTTGTTCCCGCCGTTGAACTTCACGACGTAGTCCGCCTGGGCGCCGAGCTGGTCGGTCGCCTTGCCCTTGCCCTCGTCGCCCCACTGGGCGCCGACCACCACGACCGCTGGCATGGAATCTCCACTCCTCGGCTGCCGCGACGACGCGGGACCGACCAGTCCGCGATCGGGGTCGGACCCTCGGGCACGGGTGACAGCGGCCCGGTACCTCCGAAAGGCTACCGGACGCCGCCCGCCCGTCACCCGTCGCGCACAGCGCGCGGCGAGGTCAGGCGACGAACATGTCCACCTGGCCACGGAGGTCCGCCGACAGCTCGGCGAGCTGGGCGAGCGCCTGACCCATGTCCTGGAGCACCCCGGTGGACTGCGCCGCCGACGAGGCCACACCGTTCAGGTTCTGGGTGATGTTCTCCGCACCCTGTGCCGCGTCGTTGACCCCGCGCGACATCTCGTTGGTCGTCGCGGTCTGCTCCTCCACGGCGCTCGCGATGGTGAGCTGGTAGTCGTTGATCGAGGCGATGATCGCCGAGATCTCCCCGATCGCGGTGACCGCACCTGCCGTGTCGTCCTGGATCGCCTCGACCCGCCGTGCGATGTCCTCGGTCGCCCGCGCGGTCTCCTGCGCGAGCTCCTTGACCTCACCGGCCACCACGGCGAAGCCCTTGCCGGCCTCCCCCGCACGCGCCGCCTCGATCGTCGCGTTCAGCGCCAGCAGGTTCGTCTGCTCCGCGATGCTCGTGATCACCTTGACGACGTTGCCGATCTCCTGCGAGCTGACCCCGAGCTTCGCGATCGTCTCGTTCGTGTCCGCCGCCACCCCGGTGGCCCGGTTGGCCACCTTCGCCGCCTCGTTGGCGTTCTGCGCGATCTCCCGGATCGAGGCACCCATCTGCTCGGCACCGGCGGAGACCGCCTGGACGTGCCGCGCGACCTCCTCGGAGGCGCCGGCGACGACACCCGCCTGCAGGCTCGTCTCCTGGGCCGACGTGGTCACCTCGGCCGACGAGGCCGAGATGTGTGATGCGGCGTCGGCCGTGCGCGATGCCGCCTCACGCACACCGAGGATGACCTTGCGGAGGTTCACGACCGCGACGTCGAGCGCGCTCGCCGTGACGCCGATCTCGTCCCGACCGGTGAGGCCCGTCGGCTGCGTGAGGTCGCCGCGCGCGAGGGCCTCGGCGACCCGCCGGACGCTCATGACGTCCGACCGCAGCCGACGGACGAGGATCAGCCCGACGAGCAGTGCGAACAGCGCGCCGGCGACAGCGACGACGACGATCCATCGGCGCGCCGTCGCGCTCTGCGAGGTGGCCTGCGCGCTGAGCGCCGCGGACGCCGTGGTCTGCTCCGACACGATCTTCTCGATCTCATCGGTGATCTTCACGCCGAGCGGGGAGATCGTGCTCGAGCGAAGCTTCTCGATCCCCGCCGCGTCGCCCGCCTTCGTCAGGACGTCGGCCTGGGCCAGCGCGGAGCCGTACGCCGTCGCGTCGGTGACCACGGCTCCGACGGCCGCGCGCTGGTCGGCCGTCGGCGAGGTCGTGGCGAGATACTGCTTGGCGAGATCGCCGACCGAGACCAGCGCCGCGTCACGGGCGGTGAGGAACCCCGCGGTCGCGGACTTGTCCGGGACGTAGGCGGCGCTGAGCGCATTGACCCGCACCGACAGCATCTGGAAGCGCATCTGCCCCGCGAGCGACGTCCCGAGCACCTGCTCGGTGTACATCCGTTCCGTGGTGCGCGCCATCGACGAGGTCGTGGCGACGGCGACGCCGCCGACCAGCGCCGTCGCCAGGATCGCGATCCCGAGGGCGCTCATCACCTTGACCGCCACGCTGAGGTCGGTCAGTCGCCGGCGACGCGGCGACCCGGACGGCGCGATGGAGCTGGTCGGCAGTATCGACATGGTCGTGAGGTCCTCGGTCCCGGCTGACGCTTGCGGCCCTCACATCGGCAGCACAGCATCCGCCCTGAGGAATCGCGCGCAGACTGCGGACCGGGAGTCGCGCCGGCGCGACCCGGTGGCACGTCCAGGGGTCCGTTGCGGCCCGTCAGGTCAACAGCTCGGCGACCTCTGCCGCGGTCGTCCCCGAGTTGAGCAGCAGTCGCTCGCACCGCTCCGCCTCGTCGATCTCACCGATCGCTGCGGCGGCCTGCTCGAGCGCGAGCACGCTCAGCAGGAATCCCTGGTTCGGCACGTGGTGCGGCGGGATCGGGCCGTGCCCGCGCCAGCCGGCCTTGCGCAGCGCATCCAGACCGCGGTGGTACCCGGTGCGGGCGTAGGCGTAGGCCGCGAGCGCCCCCTCGGGGGTCCCGGTGCCGAGCGCGCCCCGGGAGAACGCCGACCACAGGTACGACGACGCGGGGTGCGCGGTGAGGACGGTGACGGCGTCCGTCCCGGCAGCGAGCTCCGCCCGGGCCAGGAGGTCCGGGTGGTCCGCGGGCAGCAGCGTGGGCTCGGGGTCGAGGAGGTCGCGACGGTGCTCTCCGGTCATGGGGCCAGTGTCGCAGGCCTCGGCCGATCGCTCATCCGGAGCCCGCAGCCCCGGCGGAGCTCGCAGCTCATCCGGAGCTCGCACCGGCGCGCCCGACGCAGCGTCCCGGTCGCGGCACCGCGCACGCGCCACCGCGAGCGGCTCGGCGACGAGCCGGGATCTGCGGCCCGGCAGGCCGCGCCCCCGGCGCTGCCGCCGACGGCTCCCGCATGCGCCCCCTGCGCCCCCTGGATACAGTCGAGAGACCCCCGCCCCCTCATCCCCTGGTGCGTACCGGTGATCGAGATCTCCACCTCGTCGGCGACGACGACGCTCGTCGTCTCCGGCGACCTCGATCTCGCGGCACGGGACCAGTTCCCGGGGATCGCCGCGCGCGTCGTCGGTCTGCGCCGCCAGCTGCTGGTGATCGACATGGCCCAGGTCACGTTCATGGACTCCACGGGCGCGGCGTTCCTCATCTCGCTCGCCGATGCGAGCCGGCGACGCGGCGGGGCGACGGTGCTGCGTGGCGCCGACTCCCGGGACCTGTTCGTCCTGGAGGTGTGCGGGGCGCTCGACCTGTTCCGGATCGACCCCGACGGCGAGCGCGACTGACGTCCCGACCCGCTCGAGCGGTTGGACCGGTGGGGACCGACCTCGGCACCCTCAGCCGTCGCGGTCACCCTCGTCCACCGGAGGGCTCAGGGCCTCGCCCGCGTCGTCCTCCCCACCGGGAACGGGGCCCTCGGCGGCATCGGCGCGGTCGACGGCGCCCGTCCCAGGCTCGACCAGGTCGGCCACCCGCATCCTCGCCCAGACGAGCTTGCCCTTCGGCAGCGGCCGCCAACCCCAGTCGGCGAGCCTCTCGACGATCCGCATGCCGTAGCCCCCGACGCGCCCCG
>JAJYCD010000127.1 GCA_021778635.1 Actinomycetes bacterium | reverse complement strand
GCGGTCGCGGGCGGAGCGCCGGTCGCGGCGCGCATGCCAGACGAGCAGGCCGTGGCGGCACGAGAGCCCGGCGGGAGCCCGGTGGAGGCGGCCGTGATCGAGGTGCCCGGGTCCGACGGGTCGTCCTCGTCGGCGGCCACCGTGCCGGGGGCCGGGGACCGGGCCGTCCCGGACGAGCCGCGGCCGGCGGGACCGGCCACCATCCTGCTCACGACCGCGGCACCGGCAGCGCCGTCCGAGCCGGACGCGCCGGCCGCCGCGGACGCGCCGGCCGCGGTGGACTCGCCGACCTCCGCGGACTCGCCGGCTGCAGTGGACTCGCCGGCCTCGGCAGACTCGCCGGCCTCGGCAGACTCGCCGGCCTCGGCAGACTCGCCGGCCTCGGCAGACTCGCCGGCCTCAGCGGACTCGCCGGCTGCACCTCGGTCGGCACGGCCTCCGGTGGCGCCCGCCGAGTCGGCGCCGACCATGGTGGTCCCGATGTCGGACGGTGCCGCGCCGACGGTGAGCCGTCGGTCGGTGCGGCTCTCGGGGGGTTCGGCAGCGGAGTCGCGCCCGAGCGGGCAGCAGGAGACCGTCCGGCTCGACCTCAGCGCCGCGGACTCGCGACTCTTCACCGGCAGCATCGACGCGATCGAACGGTCCAAGGCGTTCAGCGGACCCGGCGAGAGCGCCTATGCCGAGCGCGACGAGGCGGTCGAGAAGGCCGAACGCACCGAGCGTGAGGCGGTCGAACGTCGCCGGGTCATGAGCGCCGGGACGGCGGCGAGCACCGAGACGGCCGAGGGCGCGAGGACCGAGACGGCCGAGGGCGCGAAGACGGCCGAGAGCGTCGACGAGGGCGAGTAGGCGGAGGACCCGACGCACGCGACCGCCGCCCGGCGCGCTCGCGTGCGTCGGCCGGACGATGCGGCTCGGGCGGTGCCGCGACGGCAAGAACGGCGCAGGGGCCGACGACGTCGAGCACGAGCCGGGACGTGCGCGGAGCAGCCGCCGGACGCGGTCTCGCTGGGTGGACGTCGAGTTGCGGGTCGCCCGGACCGTTGTGACGGTGGAGTGGTCCGAAGGCGACCAGACCGGTCCGCAGGGCAGGCCTCGGGCCCGTCCCGGCGCGACCGGCAGCATCGTCCTCACCGGCAACGAGAGGAGAGCCATCATGCTCACCCTGACCGAGAACGCCAGCACAGCCGTCCACGACCTGACCGTGCGCGCCGGGCTCCCCGACACGGGTGGCCTGCGGATCGCCGAGTCCGACGCCCAGTCGGGAGGCTTCGAGCTCGCGCTCGTCCCCGCTCCCGCACCCGAGGACGAGGTGGTGACCGCGGGTGAGGCCACCGTGTTCCTCGCACCAGGCGCCTCGGCGTCACTGAGCGACCTGCGCCTCGACGTCGACTCCGCGACGCCCGAGGCGGCGGCGTTCACGCTCGTCCCGCAGTGAGCCGACCGACCACCTGATCCGTCGAGGGCCGATGCCGATCCGGGCATCGGCCCTTGGTCTGTCCGCGGGGGCACGTGCGGGTGCGGACCGGCCGGTCGTCGATCGGCGAGGGAAGAACTTCGCCGACCCGCCAGGTCCTGTTCACCCGAGTGCTCCGGAGATGTCGCCTTCCGTCGGTAGACACGGTGGCGTGCCGACACGGCGTCGGCGTCACTCCCTACCGAACCTACTGAGGGACATTGATGCGCAAGCTGACCATGCTCGCTCCCCTGGCCGTCGCGGCCGTCGCGCTCTCCGCGTGCAGCTCCGCGGCAGTCGGCACGACGGGCGCCACGTCCGCAGCGACGACGGCGAACACCTCCGCCGCGAGCTGCGGGACGACGGTCCCCGAGATCGCTGCCGCCGCGAAGAAGGAAGGCTCGGTCGACCTGATCGCGCTGCCCGACACGTGGGCCAACTACGGCGGCATCCTCGACGCGTTCCGCAAGAAGTACGGCATCAAGGCCACCGTCGCGAACCCGGACGCGTCGTCCGCTGACGAGATCACCGCGATCAAGACCCTGCGCGGTCAGCCGGGCATGCCGGAGGTCGTTGACGTCGGGGCCTCGTTCACGCAGCAGATGATCGACGACGGCTACGCCCAGGCGTACAAGCCGACGACGTGGAACGAGATCCCGGACAACCTCAAGGACCCCGCAGGTCACTGGGTCGCGGCGTACTACGGCGTGATGTCGATCGGCGTCAACACGACTCTCGTCAAGAACCCGCCGAAGACCTTCGCGGACCTCAAGAAGCCGGAGTACAAGGGTCAGATCGCCCTCAACGGCGACCCGCGCGAGGCGGGCGCCGCGTTCGCCTCGGTGATGGCGGCGTCGCTCGCGAACGGCGGCAGCTTCGACAACATCATGCCGGGCATCCAGTACTTCTCCGACCTGAAGAAGTCCGGGAACCTGCAGATGGTCAAGGTCACCAAGGCCACGCTGCTCTCCGGCGAGGTACCGATCGCCCTCGACTGGACCTACAACTTCCCCGCGCTCAAGCCCCTGATGAAGAGCGCCGGCTTCAACCTCCAGGTCACCGTTCCTCAGGACGGCGTCTACGGCGGGTACTACGCGCAGTCGGTCGTCACCCAGGCCGCCCACCCGTGCGCCGCCGAGCTCTTCCTCGAGAACCTCGTGGGCGACGACGGCGCCCTCGGCTACCTGCAGGGCGGTGCCATCCCGGCGCGCTACGCCACGCTGGTCAAGGAGGGCAAGGTCGACGCCACTCTCGCCGCGAGCCTCCCGGACGCGAAGACGATCTCCAAGATCGCCTTCCCGACGCAGAAGCAGCTCGACGCCGCGAAGGCCACGCTGGCCGCCCAGTGGGGCCCGATGGTCGCGGACAAGTGACCGGCACGGACCTGGCAGCCGACCCGACGTCCCGCGCCACGAGCGCAGGCGTCTGGGCGGCTGCCGCCCGCCCGTCGAGGCTCGTGGTCGACGACACCGTCGGCGAGCCCGGGGGTCTGCTGGGGATCGTCGGTCGGCTGCGCGCCGGTCGGCGGCCGAGCACCGCCACGCTCGCGATGATCCCGTTCCTGGCCTTCGTCGGGATCTTCCTCATCTGGCCGATGGCGGCCGTCGTCGTCAGGACGTTCACGCCGAACGGCCGGTTCGGGGTCGGCACGCTCGTCCGCGCCGTGACCGGCCCGTACCAGTCGGCCTTCACCAACTCGCTCATGCTCGCGGGCGCCTCGGCCGTGATCGGCGGGGTGCTCGGCATGGCGCTGGCCCTCGCGCTGCGCGGGCTCGAGCGCCCACGCTGGTTGCGGCCGACGATCGACGCGTGGAGCTCGGTCGCCTCGCAGCTCGGTGGCGTGCCGCTCGCATTCGCGTTCGTCGCGGCACTGGGGACCCAGGGCGTCCTGACCAAGGCGCTCGCCGCGGTCGGCGTCGACGTCGCGGGGTCGGGGTTCTCGCTCTCGACGCTTGCCGGCATGACGTTCGTGTACCTGTACTTCGAGATCCCGCTGATGTTCCTCGTCGTCGCCCCCGCGGTCGGCGGCCTGCGGACCACGTGGCGTGAGGCGGCGGAGCTGATGGGTGCGAGCCCGGTCCGGTACTGGCTCACGGTCGGTGGCCCGATCCTCGCGCCGTCGGTGCTCGGCGGCATGCTGCTGCTGTTCATCAACGCGTTCAGCGCCTACGCCACCGCCTACGTGCTCAACTCGAGCGGGCAGCTCGTCCCGTTGGCGATCCGGTTCGTGCTGCAGGGCAACGTCATCACCGGCGAGCAAGGCCTCGGCTACGCGCTGGTGACGTGGACCGTCGCGCTCCTCGTCGCGGGCCTGGTGCTCATGAACGTCCTGCAGCGTCGCGCCGCTCGGTGGTCGCGCGCATGAGCGCCGTCACGCCCCGAGTCGTCACGCCTCGAGTCGACACGCCCGGAGCGGACGCGCCGCGCGTCCGGGTGCCCTCCGCAGCCCCGGCCCGGCCGTCGCGCGGACCGGCCCGTCACCGCGGCCTGCGCGTCGTCCGGTGGACCTTCCTCACGGTGCTCGGGCTGTACTTCCTGGTGCCGCAGCTCGCGATGGCCCGGTTCGCCTTCCAGAACGTGCCGGTCGTGCTGCTCAACGCCTCGACCCTCTTCTCGAAGTGGTCGGCGTCGTCGCTCGTCGACGCGCTCAGCCAGGCAGCCCTGTGGGACGCGGCGAAGACCAGCGCGATGCTCGCGGTGCTGTCGGTCGTCCTCGACCTCGCCCTGCTGCTGCCGCTCGCGATCCTCGCCGAGATCCGTGCCCCGCGCCTGCGTCCGGTGCTGAGCGCCCTGACGCTGCTCCCATGGGTGATCCCGCCGATCGCCCTGGTCGTCGGGGTCGCGGCGACGTTCCGCGACGTCGCGCCCGGATTCCTCACGAGCACGCTCAGCCTGGTGCCGTTCTACGCGATCTGGGCGATGCCGTTCACCTACCGGGCCCTCGACTCCGGTCTGCGGGCCATCAACGCCCGGACGCTGGTCGAGGCGGCCCGCAGCCTCGGGGCCTCCGAGCTGACGGTGCTGTTCCGCGTGATCGTCCCGAACCTGAGCGCATCGATCGTGGCGGCCAGCGGGCTGACCGCGGCACTCGTGCTCGGCGAGTTCGCGTTCGCGTCGCTGCTGCTCAAGAACACGCTCCCGACCTACCTGGTCAACTACCAGCGCGACTCCCCCCAGGCCGGGATGGCGCTCGCGCTCGCCGTCATGGTGCTCACCGCTCTCGCGCTCGGCGCCGTCGTGCACATGCTGCGACGTCGCGGGCTCGGCATGAGCACGACCGGCTTCTGATCCGAGGAGGATCCTCATGGCCACGATCGAGATGATCGGTGTACGCAAGACCTTCGGGACGACCGTCGCCCTCGCCGACCTGCACCTGCACGTCGAGTCGGGGGAGATGGTGTGCCTGCTCGGCCCGTCGGGCTGCGGCAAGACGACCGCGTTGCGCCTGCTCGCCGGGTTCGAGCAGCCCGACGCCGGGCAGATCCTGGTGGACGGTGAGGACGTCACGCACGTCTCGCCCCGCCACCGCGGGTTCGGGATGGTCTTCCAGGACTACAGCCTGTTCCCGAACCTGACCGGCCGGCAGAACATCGCATTCGGCCTCAAGGTGCGCCGCAAGGGCGCCGCGGAGATCGCGGAGACGGTCGACAGGCTGCTGGCCGTCACCCGCCTGGAGAAGCACGCGGACAAGTACCCGCACCAGATGTCCGGCGGTCAGCGCCAGCGCGTGGCGCTCGCGCGGGCCATCGCGACCGAGCCGCGGCTGCTGCTTCTCGACGAGCCGCTGTCCGCGCTCGACGCCCAGGTGCGCGAGCACCTGCGCGACGAGATCCGCCGCCTGCAGCAGGAGGTCGGCGTGACGACGGTGTTCGTCACCCACGACCAGCACGAGGCGATGGCCGTCGCCGACCGGGTGGCCGTGATGCGTGATGGGCTGCTCGAGCAGATCGACCCGCCACGCGTGCTCTACAGCCGGCCGGCGTCGCAGTTCGTGGCCGGGTTCGTCGGGACGGTCAACCGGCTCTCGGCCGAGCGCACCGTCGACGGCGGGTGGTTCGTGCTGGGCGCGAAGGTCGAGGCCGTCGGCGACACCGGCTCCGAGCCCGCAGCGGCGCCCGACGCCACGCCCGTCGCGGGGGAGAAGGCCACCGCGGACGCCGCGCCGAAGCACGCGGTGGTGCGGCCGGAACAGCTGCACGTCAACCGGGCGGAGTCCGGTGCCGGGCCGGTCGCGCGCCTCGTCGCGCTGTCGTTCCTGGGTGCCTTCACCCGGGCGGTGATCGAGCACCCGACGGAGGGGCTCGTGACGGCCGACGTCCTCGGCGAGGCTGCCGACGGCCTTGCCGTCGGTGACGCGGTCGCGGTGAGCGTCCGGCCCGGCGCGGGCGCGGTGGTGCTGCAGTGACCGCAGGCACGACGCGGGAGGACGCGCAGGTCGGAACCCGACCCGACGTCGCCTCGACGGCCGCGTCGGGCGTCCGGGCGACCGGTTCCGCCACGACGGCCCGCACCTCCGCCGCGGTCGACCTCCTCGCGACGACGGCCGAGCGCACGCTCGTGCGCGGGGAGCCCGGACCGCTCGGCTGGTCCGGGCTCGTCGTCGGGCCCGGTGAGGCCCACCACGGGGACGCCCCGCACGCGGCCAGTGAGGCACTCGCGTGCCTGGTGCACCTCTCCGACCTGCACCTGTGCGATGCCGAGTCGCCGGCGCGTCAGGAGTACCTGGACCGTCACGGCGACCCGGGTGCGCCGTATGCGGGTCGGCTCGGGACGATCGGCACGTACCGGCCCCAGGAGATCCTCACCGTGCAGGTCGCGGCGGCCGCCCTCGAGGCCGTGCAGCGGCTCGACCGGGCTCCGGTGACCGGAGCTCCGCTCGACGCGGTGATCGTGACGGGCGACCTGACGGACAACGCGCAGCGCAACGAGCTCGCCTGGTACACGTCGCTGATGGCCGGCGGCGTGCTCGCCCCGCGCAGCGGTGACCCGCGGCACAGCGGCTGGGTCGGTGCGGTCGACGCGGTGTGGTCGCCGTCGTACTGGCACCCGGACGGTGCGCCGACCGGCGAGTCGCCGGACCGTCCGACGGCGCTGTACGGCTACCCCGTCGTCCCCGGTCTGGTCGAGGTGGCGCGCGCGCACGTCCTGTCGCCCGGCGCCGGTCTGCCCTGGTACAGCGTGCACGGGAACCACGACGCCCTGCTGCAAGGGACGGTCGCGCCGGATCCGGGGCTGCGCCGGCTCGCCACCGGCGACGAGCGGATCGTCGACCTGGCGGCGGGCCAGACGCCGCTGGTCATCCTCGAGGGCGCGGCCCCGATCGGGCCCGCGCGCTACACGCACGACGCCACCTCCCCGCGCGAGTCCGTGACGGCCGACCCGGCGCGCGCGCTGGTCCGGCCCGGCGAGTTCGACGAGGCGCATGCCGACGCGCCTCAGCACGCAGCGAGTCGCGTCGCCGGGAAGGGCAACGCGTGGGTGTGCGACATCGGGCAGGTCCGGGTGATCGCGATCGACACCGTGAACCCGCACGGCGGTTGGCAGGGCTCGGTCGACGCCCAGCAGCTCGCGTGGCTGTCCGACCAGCTCGACCGGGCGCGCGGCCGCTACGTGGTGGTCACCTCGCACCACCCGTCGTGGACGTTGACCAACCCCTACGCGCCCGACGGCTCGCCGCGGCGGCACCTGGCGGACGACGTGCTCGGCCTGCTGCTCCGTCACCGGGGCGTGATCGCGTGGCTCGCCGGTCACGTGCACGCGCACACGCACGTGTGGCACCAGGCGCCGGACCGTGACGGCGGGTTGTGGGAGATCACGACGTCGTCGCTGGTCGACTGGCCGCAACAGCTCCGGGTGCTGGAGATCCTCCGTGAGCCCGGTGGGACGCTGGCCCTCGCCAGCACGGTCGTCGACCACGTCGGCGCGGCGGACTGGGACCCGGAGGCGCTCGGCGACACCGCGAACCTGGCCTCGGTCTCGCGGTCGCTCGCCGTGAACGACTACCGCGCCCGGAACGTCCCCGCTCTGCTCGCGCGGACCGCCGGCACCCCGGCCGACCGCAACGCCGTCTGGCGGATGCCCGACCCGCACGTCTGACCCTCCGTCGCGCCCGACCAGGCGTTACGCCCGACCAGCCGAAACCCCTCACGC
>JAJYCD010000034.1 GCA_021778635.1 Actinomycetes bacterium | reverse complement strand
GGAGGACAGAACTCATGAAGGTGCGCGCGTCACTGCGATCCCTGAAGCAGAAGGACGGCTCCATCGTGGTCCGCCGTCGCGGCAAGGTGTTCGTGATCAACAAGAAGAACCCCCGCTGGAAGGGACGACAGGGCTGATGGCTGTACCGAAGCGCAAGATGTCGCGCAGCAACACGCGCGCGCGACGTTCGCAGTGGAAGACCACCGCCGTCGATCTCGTTCCCGTCACCGTTGCGGGCCGAACGGTGCGGATCCCGCGGCGACTCGCCCGCGCTGCACAGCGCGGTCTCGTCACCTTCGAGGACTAAGTTCTTCTGGGCGTGCGCGATCGGGTTCTTCACCGACACGCACGGCCGTCCGTCCGGGAACATGTCTCTCGGGCGTCCTACATCTACCGACTACAGGGAGCACATCTGTGAACCGCACCGAGCTCGTCCAGGCCGTTGCCGGCAAGGCCGACCTGAGCAACTCCGTCGCCGACGCCGCCCTCAAGGCCTTTCAGGAGGTCTTGGTCGAGCAGCTCGGAGCCGGCGAGGCCGTGACCATCCCGGGGTTGTTCGCCGTCGCGCGTGCGGAGCGTTCCGCACGGACGGGCGTCAACCCGCAGACCGGCGAGAAGCTCGAGATCCCGGCCGGTTTCCGGGTGAAGCTCACCGCCGGCTCGGCGCTGAAGCGTGCCGTCTCGAACTGACAACACATGTGAGGTGAAGGCCCGTCCCGCGATCGCGGGGCGGGCCTTCACGTCGCTGCGGTCGTCGCCGGACCGCACGGTCTTGCGTCGGGGTCGACGGCGGGGCCCGGGGGACGGCGACGCGGGCAGGAAGGTCGCGTGGACGGGTTCACGTAGGCTGGAGCCTCTCGGGTCTCCGCATTCGGCGAGGGAAGGGGGTCCGCACAGTGCAGCGCAACACGCGTCAGCGCACGGAGATCATCGATCTGCTCGATGATCTCGACGAGTTCCGCAGCGCGCAGCAGCTGCACGAGATCCTTCGCCAGCGCGGCTCGACGGTCGGTCTCGCAACGGTGTACCGCGCCGTACAGACGCTGTCCGAGCGCGGAGACGTGGACGTGCTCAGGACCGCAGACGGAGAGTCGGTGTATCGGCGGTGCGGCACCCGCCACCATCATCACCACCTGGTGTGCCGCCGATGCGGGAGCACCGTCGAGATCGACGGTCCTGGCGCGGAGGAGTGGGCCTCGAGCGTCGGGCAGGCGCACGGGTTCAGCGACATCACGCACACGATCGAGCTGTTCGGGATCTGCGCGGACTGCCGTGACGAGGATGCGCTCGCGGGATTCTCGGAGGATTGACGCGGCGCGTCCCGGGCGCGCGTGGGTCGACCAGGTCCGGACCGACTCCCGCATCGGGAATGATGGAGCGGTGACGACGATCCATGACACCCACAGGCACGAGTTCGGCTCCGACAACTACGCGGGTGTGCACCCGGAGATCCTGCTCGCTCTTGCGGATGCGAACGGTGGACACCAGGTCGCGTACGGTGGCGATGCCTACACCGCGCGGCTCGGCACCGTGATCGCCTCGCACTTCGGAGAGCACGCTCAGGCATTTCCCGTCTTCAACGGCACGGGGGCGAACGTGTTGTCGCTCCAGTCGATGCTCCCGCGATGGGGAGCGGTGATCTGCGCCGAGACGGCACACATCGCGACCGACGAGAACGGCGCACCCGAGCGTGTCGGCGGCCTCAAGCTCCTGACGGTGCCGACCCCCGACGGCAAGCTCACGCCTGAGCTCGTCGACCGCGAAGCGTGGGGCTGGGGTGACGAGCACCGGGCCCAGCCGGGTGTCGTGTCCGTCACTCAGACGACCGAGCTCGGCACTGCGTACTCGGTCGACGAGCTGCGCGCGGTCGTCGAGCACGCCCACGGCCTCGGGATGGCCGTGCACCTTGACGGGGCACGGCTCGCCAACGCGGCTGCGCATCTCGGGCAGTCCTTGCGCGCGCTCACCACGGACCTCGGCGTCGACGTCGTGTCCTTCGGTGGCACGAAGAACGGCCTCATGTACGGCGAGCTCGTGGTCGTGCTCGACCCCGCGCGGTCCGAAGGGCTCCGGTACATGCGCAAGGTGACCATGCAGCTCGCCTCGAAGATGCGATTCGTCTCGGCACAGTTCGTCGCACTGCTCGAGGGCGACCTCTGGCTCCGTTCGGCCCAGCACGCGAACGCGATGGCGACGCGCCTCCGGACGGCGGTTGATGCGATCGACGGGGTCCGGGTGACCCAGCCCACGGACGCGAACGCCGTCTTCGCCGTGCTGCCGGCGGGTGCGGCGGACCGGATCCGGGACCATGCGCACTTCTACGACTGGAACAGGGCGGGGGAGGTGCGCTGGATGTGCTCGTTCGACACCACGCCCGCTGATGTCGACGACTTCGCCGAGGCCATCCGCGCGGTCGTCTCGAGCTGAGGGCATCGGCGCACGAGCTCCGTGCAGGTTCGTCCGGGGATGGCCCGAAAGGCCCGGAGCCGCGAGCGCGCAACGGCTCCGTCCACGCGGCCCGCGAGAGCGGGGGCTCGTCAGCGGGGGTTGGCGTGGAACCGGCCGGGTCGCTCCGTCGAGGGACGCCGATCGGCGGTCCGGGCGTCACTCGGATGGCGATCGGCACTGCGGTGGGTGCCGGGCCCGGACGGGCGTGCCGAGGCGTGGTGCGCACCGCGCTCCGGCGGGCCGTCGTCGAGCCTGATGCGCAGTGGTCGCCCTGCCACTCGAGCCCGTGAGATCCGGTCGAAGGCATCGGGGGTGAGACCCCCAGGGATCTCGACGAGGCTGAAGCTCGGGAAGATGTCGATCTTGCCGAGATCCTTGCCGACGAGACCACCCTCGTTGGTCAGCGCCCCGACGATCGCGCCCGCCTGGGCGCCGTGCGTGTGCCCGACGGCCAATCGGTACCGGGTTCCGGTTGCCGGTCGCCGGTTCGGGCTCCGGTCGGCGCGCGCCCCTTGTCCGCCGGACCGTCCCGCCCTGTCGTCGTGCTCGGGCGTGAGGTGTGCGCGGCTCAGTGCGTCGTCGAGGTCGTCGCCCGTCGGTCGTGCGACCGGGCCGTCGTCGCCCACGGCGAGTGCCGAGATGACAGCGACCAGGTCGATCGGATCTGTTCCCGGGTTCTGTGCGAGGAAGACCGCGACCGCCTCTCGGTAGAGGTCCAGGCGTCCGGCCTGTGTGCGCTCAGCGACTCGGCTCAGAAGCTGGAGAACACGGTGCTCGGACACGGCTGCGGGAGACGGGATCGCCACCTCCTGAAGCTTCTGCCGCGTGATGCGCTCGATGGATCGCAATCGACCCTGCTCGTTCGGTGTCACGAAGGTGAGAGCCTCGCCGGTGCGCCCGGCGCGGCCGGTGCGTCCGATGCGGTGCACGTATCCCTCGGGCTCGGTCGGGACGTCGAAGTTGACCACGAGTCCGACCCGGTCGACGTCGAGGCCGCGAGCGGCCACGTCCGTCGCCACGAGCACGTTGAGCGCACCGGAGCGTAGGCGCTCGACGATCTTCTCCCGCTCGGCCTGCGCGACATCTCCCGAGATGTAGGCGGCTGAGATGCCGCGCTCGACGAGTGCGCTACCGACCTCCTCGGCCGCCCCTCGAGTCCGCACGAAGACGATCGCGGCGTCCGCATCGGAGACCGCGAGCACTCGAGCGAGGGCACCGGCCTTGTGGCGATAGGGAACGACCGCGTAGGTCTGGCGCACGCTCGTCACCGTCGACGACTGCCGCGTGACGGCGATCTCGACGGGTGAGCGGAGATGATTCGCCGCGACGGCTCGGATCGCGGGTGGCATCGTCGCCGAGAACAGGGCGACCTGGCGCTCGACCGGTGCGGCGGCGAAGATCTTGTCGACGTCCTCGGCGAATCCCATGCGCAGCATCTCGTCGGCCTCGTCGAGGACGAGGAACTTCACGTCGTCGAGCCGGAGCGTATGCCTCTCGAGGTGATCGATCACCCGCCCCGGTGTTCCGACGACGACCTGGGCACCACGCTGGAGGGCGCGTTGCTGCGGCAGGAACGGCGAGCCGCCGTACACCGCGAGAACGCCGAGGCCCGGGAGCTGGGTCGCGAAGGACTCGATGGCCTCGGCCACCTGCATCGCGAGCTCACGCGTGGGAGTCAGCACGACGGCCTGGACCTGACGGACAGCCGGGTCGATGGACGCGAGCAGCGGCAGACCGAACGCCGCGGTCTTTCCCGTGCCGGTCTGCGCCACCCCCGTGATGTCGCGGCCGGCGAGAAGCGCGGGGATCGCCTGCTCCTGGATGGCGGAGGGGGTCGTGAAGCCCAGCATCTCGATCGCTCGGAGCAACGACTCGGGCAGGTTCAGGTCCGCGAACGTCGACGTCGCTGCGTCATCCGCAGGAGCGTCCGTCGGCGCAGAGATCTCAGGGGCAGAGGGCGTCATCAGAGTTGACCGATCACTGGGGCGGGAGCGTCACGAGGGAGGCCAGGGGGACCGCCCACGGGTCGCCATCCCGAACACACCGCGGCAGCGGGTGTCTGTATCGTCCAGACGTCCCGCCGCGACCCAGAACACCAGGGGAGCGACTTACTCCATGAGTGATCCCATGATACGCGACGCCGGGGTGGCCATCGTCGTGACGTGCCCCACAGCCTCGGTCGAGGTGATCGGCGCGGTGCAGCCTCAGACGAGCCCGAGGCGCGGAGCCTCGATCGCCGGGCACGCATCCATCACGACGTCGAGACCGGCCGCACGCGCCCGCGCCGCCGCCGCCGCGTCGACGACGCCGAGCTGGAGCCAGACTGCGTGCGCGCCGAGCGCGATCGCCTCGTCGACGACCGACCCCGCAAGCGCGGAGCGCACGAACACGTCGACGACGTCCACCGGCCCGGGAACCTCGGCGAGGGTCGCGTAGCCGACGGCGCCGTGCACGGTCTCCGCCTTCGGGTGCACCGGGACGATCTCGATAGACAGCGCCTGCTGGAGGAAGCGGGAGACGGAGTAGGCAGGGCGACGGTCGTTGGCAGACAGCCCGACGACGGCCCAGCGTCGCGTCGTCGTGAGCAGTCGGGTGATCGTCTCGTCGCGGTCGTCGTCCACGTCACCAGCGAACCACACCCGCCGCGCGGGCAGGACCTGCGGGGCGCGCCGCGCGGGCCGCGCGCGGGCCGGCTCCACGAGAGTCGACTCGCACGTCGTAGGATCGCGCCAGGTCGATGCTTGCGCGTCGACACACGGTGACAGCAGACGATGAAGGGTCGCGGTGCCAGCCGAGTCGGGGGACAGCTCACGGATCGTGACCATCCCCAACGTGATCAGCGCGGTCCGACTGCTGCTGGTCCCTCTCTTCGCGGTGCTCCTCGCGCAGCACCACGATGCGTGGGCGTTCGTCGTCCTCGCCGTCTCCGGGGCGAGCGACTGGCTCGATGGCGTCCTCGCCCGCCGCCTCCACCAGGTCTCCGAGCTCGGCAAGGTGCTCGACCCGGCAGCGGACCGACTGTTCATCCTCGTGACGCTGGTCGCCCTGGCATGGCGCGACGTCGTGCCGTGGTGGCTCGTCGTCGTCATCGTTCTTCGGGACGCCCTGATGGCGGTGCTGCTCGTCCCGCTCGCGCGTCACGGCTACGGTCCGCTTCCGGTGCACTTCGTCGGGAAGGCCGGGACGTTCGCACTCCTGTATGCGCTTCCGCTCCTCCTTCTCGCGCAGCGGTCCGGCCCGTTGGGCGCCGGGGCACTCGTGCTCGGTTGGGCCTTCGCATGGTGGGGGATCGGTCTGTACTGGCTGGCCGGGGGGCTGTACGCGACGCAGGCGCGTCGGCTGCTCGGCGCCGGCGGGAGCCCGACATGACTGCCACCCGTCCTCTCGACGCCTCCATGAGCCTTCTGACCGAGGTGATGCGTCACCCGCTCGACCCGGGGTATGCGGAGGCGTCCGCACGCAAGGCGGCTCCGGGCTACCGGCGCCCACCTCGTGCCCGCCGCGTGATCGTCCTCGTCACCGCGGTCGGCCTCGGCGCGGCCACGGCCGTCGCCGTCGTCTCGTTGCGCGCTCCCGAACCTGCGGTCCTTGCCGCGCGGACCCTGCTGGAGAAGCAGATCACCGATCGGACCGCCCAGGCCGCTGCGCTCCGCGCCAGCAACCAGGCGTTGAACGACGAGGTGGCGGGGCTCCAGGCGCAGGCGCTCGCCGCCCAGGACCCCGCGCTCATCGCGCGTCTGAAGAGCGGCGACGTCGCCGCAGGTGTGACCGCGGTCACGGGCCCTGGTCTTCGCGTCTCGCTCGCTGACGCACCTGCCGACGCGTCCGGGAACGTGGCGGCGGACAGCATGGTGCAGGACGCGGACCTTCAGTCGGTCGTCAACTCGCTGTGGGCGAGCGGCGCCGAGGCGATCGCGGTGAACGGGCAGCGCCTCACATCGCTCACGGCGATCCGTAGCGCGGGGAGCGCGATCCTTGTCGACCTCGTTCCGCTCTCCGGTCCGTACACGGTCGACGCGATCGGCGATCCGGACCGGATGCAGACCCGGTTCGCTCGCACACCGGCGGCGTCGCAGCTCGCGTACCTGCGCTCGACGTGGGGCATCAGCACCGACGTCGCCGTCAAGACCTCCCTCCGGCTTCCTGGTGCGGGCGCCATCTCGCTTCGGTATGCGAGCCCGCTCGACCCGACGGCGACCTCCGTGCCGAGTGCGGCCGCGACGACGGCATCCCACGTCGGTGTGGCATCGTCTGACACCGAGGTCGTCACCCTGTCGTCGACCGGGGCGACTCGAACAACCGGAGGAGATGCGCCGTGATTGCGGTTCTCGGACTGATCGCCGGGGTGGTGGCGGGACTGTGGCTCGAGCCGACGGTGCCGACGGAGCTCCAGCCCTATCTTCCGATCGCCGTGGTCGCCGCGCTCGACGCGCTCTTCGGTGGCCTGCGCGCGAAGCTCGACGGCATCTTCGACGATCGGGTGTTCGTCGTGTCCTTCCTCTCGAACGTGGTCGTCGCGGCCCTGATCGTGTTCCTCGGGGATCAGCTCGGGGTCGGGAGCCAGCTGTCGACCGGCGTCGTCGTCGTTCTCGGGATCAGGATCTTCTCGAACGCCGCTGCGATCCGCCGTCACGTCTTCCGAGCGTGACATGACTCCCGACCACCGCAGCGACGCGCCGACCGACGCGATTCCGACGGTCACCGACGAGACGCCGACGCCGGCGTCGGCTCCCTCTAGCTGGCGCGTGATCGCATTCGGGTTGCGGCCTCGCGCCTCGCGCGGTCAGGTGCTTGCGGGGGTGCTGTGCGCGCTCCTCGGGTTCGCGGTGGTCGCGCAGGTCCGTCAGACCCGCGTCGAGGGCCTCTCGAACCTGCGGCAGTCGGACCTCGTGCGGATCCTCGACGACTCGACGCAGCGGTACGAACAGCTTCAGCGGGAGGCTGCCACGCTCGAGCAGACCCGGCAGCAGCTCCTCTCGGGCTCGGACAAGCAGAAGGCAGCGGTCGAGGCCGCGACGCAGCGGGCGGCGACCCAGGGGATCCTCTCCGGCCGCCTGCCGGCCCACGGCACCGGGATCGAGATCACGCTCGTGCAGCAGTCGGGACGGATCCCGGCCGTGGACATGCTCAACGTGCTCGAGGAGCTGCGCAACGCCGGTGCCGAGGCGGTGCAGCTCGGCAACCTTCGTCTCACGGCGAGCAGCTACTTCACCGACGATGCGTCCGGGGTCGTCGTCGACGGTGTCGCGATCCAGGCTCCCTACACCTGGATCGCCATCGGTGACCCGGACACGATGGCCCCGGCTCTGGAGATCCCTGGCGGCGCGATGGCGACCGTGCGGCACGACGGCGGTCGTGACACGATCACACGCAAGGCGGACGTCCAGGTCACTGCGGTCAAGCAGATCACAGCGCCGGAGTACGCCACCCCGCTCACCGGAGACGGCGGCTGAACCCGCCGACGGTCGGAGTAGTGCCGTACGCCTGGCCCTGCGCATAGGCTGTGCCATGACCAGTTCACCCACGCTCCGGTGTGGCACGCGCGCTGAGGAGGCGATGTGACGGATTCACCGCATCCGCAACGACCGAGCGCAGACACGACGATGAGCCTGGGGCACTTCGACGCGGCGGAACCCGAATCGGCGGCTCCGATCGGGTTGACGGCCGAGGAGGTCGCGGCCGTCTCGGCCCTTCCGCGCACCTCGGCGCTGCTGATCATGCAGCGCGGGCCGAGCTCGGGCGCCCGATTCCTCCTCGACGCCGAGCGGACCGTTGCGGGCCGGAGCCCCGCTGCCGACATCTTCCTCGACGACGTGACGGTCTCGCGCAAGCACGCGGAGTTCGTGCGTGAGCTCGACGACTTCGTAGTTCGAGACGTGGGCTCGCTCAACGGTACCTACGTGAATCGCAACAGGATCGACTCGGTCGTCCTGAAGGCAGGTGACGAGGTCCAGATCGGCAAGTACCGCATGACGTTCCACCCGAGCCCGGCACGCGATCACCAGCGGCAGGGCGACGCCGCAGAAGGCTCGTGAGCACGCCGCGGCCCGAGCGGTCTCTCGGGCCGGTGGCGCGCGGGTCGGCCGCCGACTCGGCGGCGACCGATCGCAGCGCCGTTCCCGAGACCGAGAACGAACGCTGGCCTCGCGGCATCTCGCGGCACGCGACCATGCGCATCTCCGACGTGCTCGCGGCGCTGCGCATCGAGTTCCCGGCGGTCACGAACTCCAAGCTCCGGTTCCTCGAGGAGCACAACCTGATCGAGCCGGTGCGTACGCCGTCCGGCTATCGGCAGTACAGCCCGGCCGACGTCGAGCGGCTGCGGTACGTGCTGCGCGAGCAACGGGACCGCTACCTCCCTCTCAAGGTGATTGGTGAGAAGCTCGACGCACTCGATGCGGGTGCCGACGATGCGATGGTGCCGCGCGCGCGCCTGGCGACCGAGGACGGGGTCGCACACCGACCGTCGGCCTCCGGTCGTCTCACGGCCGCCGGTGTCGCCGAGGACGCGTCTGTCCCTCCCGAGCTCGTCGACGAGCTCGTCTCGGCGGGGGTGCTGCGTCCGGGCCCGGGTGGGAGGTTCGATCCATGGGCGCGCGAGATCGCCGTGCTCGCGGGGGCGCTCGGCGAGTACGGGATCGACGTCAGGCACCTGCGCTCGTTCCGAGCGGCAGCCGAACGTCAGGTCGACCTCATCGAACAGGTCGTGGCCCCCTTCCGCGGGCAGACGTCGGTCTCGGCACGGGCCCATGCCGGGACCGTTGCCGCGGAGCTGGGTGAGCTGTGTGCGCGCCTGCACACGGCGCTCGTGCGGGCCGGCGTCGGGGATGTCGCGCCCTGACACCTGCGGCATGCGCTGCCTCGTCGCTCGTCTCGCGTCTCACGGCGACGGCGCGCCCGTGGGCACGTAGCGTGGAGTCATGGCACATGGCGAGGAGCTCGTGACGGTCGAGGTGGTGGGCGTGCGCCAGCACGTCTCCGCGGACGAGCTCGTCGTGCTCCTCTTCGACCCCGCCTCGGCTCTCGTCGTGCCGATCCTCGTCGGCCCGGCGGAGGCGAGCGCGATCGCGACCTTCCAGGCCGGCATCGTCCCGCCGAGGCCGATGACGCACGACCTCATCTGCTCGGTTCTCGAAGCATGTGGTACCGAGCTCGTGCGCGTCGAGATCACGAGCCTCATCGGTGGCGTGTTCCACGCCGCTCTCGTCCTGTCGAACGGCGCGCGAGTCGACTCGCGCGCGTCGGACGGCATCGCCGTGGCCCTACGGACGGGGTGCCCGGTGATGTGCTCCGCCGTCATCGTGGCGATCGCCGGCGTGGAAGTGAGCGCGACGGGTGCCGAGGAGCATGAGGTCGAGGAGTTCCGTGAGTTCCTCGAGCGCGTCGCGCCGGAGGACTTCGAGACAGGCACCGAGCCGGGTGGGGAGCGGCCCGGACCAGATCCTTCACCTTCTGGTTGAAGGTGAGACACACTGGCCGCGACACGCCGAAATCCCGTGGCGCCCGCGTCGTTGACGCCCCTGGTGGGCAGGCCTAGCGTTCAGGTAGTCATCCTCCAGGGAACACGCGTGGCGAGTTCGCATGCGTGTCGACCAGGAGGAATGCATCCGCCGCGCGGTGTGATGCACCAGTGGAGCGGAGGACGCGTGAGCGGCAGCGGTGACACCATCGAGGCCTCCGGCGGCATCCCTCAACGGGCACAGGGTCTGCTCTTCGGCGACGAGCTCCCGGACCTCGACACGTCGACGGGCTATCGCGGTCCGACGGCCTGCCGTGCGGCCGGGATCACCTACCGGCAGCTCGACTACTGGGCGCGGACCGGACTCGTCGAACCGACGGTCAGACCCGCGACAGGATCGGGGACGCAACGTCTGTACAGCTTCCGCGACATCCTGGTCCTCAAGGTGGTGAAGCGACTTCTCGACACGGGCGTCTCGCTCCAGCAGATCCGCGCCGCGGTGTCGCACCTGCGTGAACGCGGCGTCGACGACCTGGCACAGATCACCCTCATGAGTGACGGCGCAAGCGTCTACGAGTGCACGTCGGCCGACGAGGTGATCGATCTCGTCCAGGGTGGGCAGGGCGTCTTCGGCATCGCGGTCGGACGCGTGTGGCGTGAGGTCGAGGGAACCTTGGCCGCCCTGCCGACCGAGCGCGCCGACGGCGAAGGCCCGGCGGCAACGGACGACGCCCTGGCGTCCGACGAGCTGAGCCTGCGTCGCCAAGCTCGCTCGGCGGGCTGACCGGCCGCGCGGATCACCGACGCCTCGGTGATCCGCACCCCGTGAGGCGCACGGGACGGCGACGGTCAGCGAGGGGCGCGGAGCGCCCTCTCGAGCAGCGCATCGAAGGCCGCAGCGAGCCCGGCTGACGCCCGGCTGGGCCACGTGTGCACCGGGCGAGCCGCTCCCTGGGCCTGCTGAAGGGCGGCCCTCTCGGGGATGCTCGGTGCGAGGACCAACGGGCCGTAGAGGCTGCGGAGCTCCTCGATCCGGTAGGTCTGCTCGGTCGATCGGGCCTGCACCCGGTTGACGACGATGCCCAGCGGTTGGAGCGACGGTGCGGGCCCGCGTCTCAGCTCGTCGATCGTGCGGAGCGCGCGTCCTACTGCCATCACAGAGAAGAGCCCCGGCTCCGTCACGACCGCCGCACGGTCGCAGGCCCGGAGGCCGGCCCGTGTCAGCCCCCCGAGCGAAGGCGGGCAGTCGACCAGGACGAGCTCGTAGCCTGAGAGCCACGACAGCGCATAGGTCAGACGATCGAGATCGCTGCTCTCCTTGCCCGGGCCGTCGTGTGCCGCCGAGCGTGCCGAGCCCGGGATCACGTCGAGGCCCTCAGGTGCCCACCCGCTCGAGACGACCGAACCGCGGACGGTCTCAGGAGACGGGTCGGCGAGGACCTCGGCGACGTCGGGGATTCCCGACTGCGGCACGCCGAGAGCCATCGTGCAGTCGCCTTGCGGGTCGAGATCCACGACCAGGGTCCGGATGCCGTGAGCGAGCGCGGACGACGCGAGACCGAGCGTGACCGACGTCTTGCCGACACCGCCCTTGAGGCTGCAGACACCGAGGACCAGCACGGGTACACCGTAGCCGTGCCTGGCAGGACCCAGCACACTCGTCGCGGGGAGGACCACGAGGAGGCGCCCAGGAACATGTCAGCGACGAAGAGGAGAATGGGGACATGGAGACAGACCTGACGTTCTGGGGGCACGCGTGCATCCAGCTCACGCGTGCCGGTCGGAGCCTGGTGATCGACCCCGGTTCCTTCAGCGACCGGGCGTCCCTCGCGACGGTCGACGCCGTCCTCGTGACGCACGAGCACGTCGACCACGTCGTCATGGACGAGCTCGCCGGCGCTGTGGTCGAGAGATCGACGCTCGAGGTCTGGGCCCCGAGAGGTGTGGTGGACCTGCTCGCCGATACCGGCGCGTCGGGGGAGCGGCTGCACGCTGTCCGGGGCGGAGATCGTTTCACGGCGGCCGGGTTCGAGATCACGACGGTCGGAGACGTGCACGCCCTCATCCACGTCGACGTGCCGCGGGTCGCGAACGTCGCCTTCGTCATCGACGGTGCGATCCTGCATCCTGGTGACTCGTTCACCGTCCCCGAGGCGGGGGAGGAGCAGATCGCGGTCCTTCTGGCGCCTGTCTCGGCGCCGTGGCTGTCAGTGCGTGAGGTGATCGACTTCGTGCGGGCGGTACGGCCACGGCGCGTCGTCCCGATCCACAGCGCCTTGCTGAGCGATGTCGGGAACGCGCTGGTCGACCGTCTTGTTGCGGGCATGGGTGGCGCGGACTACCAACGACTCGCCGTCGGCGAGACGATCGCGGTCACGTACTGACCGGAGATCGCGTCGCCGCCTGAACGGCGGGTGCCACGGGGGACTAGCGTGACGGGTGAAGCCGACGATCGGAGGCCCAGTGTCCATACCCACGCCGCACGGTGCTGACGCTGCGCCGTTGTCCTTCGACGAGCTGGCCATCCTCGAGCTCGACGAGACCGTACCGCCGAGGCCCGAGGAAGAGGTGGCCGACGTCGCGCGGGCTACGCCCGACGTGCGCGGGCACGTCGTCGCTGGGGACGAAGCAGGCGTGGATCGGATCGGATCCACGGAATCAGCTGGTACGTGAACGGACCTTCGCGTAGGCGCGCAGCAACCTGACCAGGCCCGAGACGGCCACGGCGGTTCCGATCGCCGCGACGAGCCAGTTCAACCAGACGCCGCCGGTCCGGAGCGCGGACACCTGCATCGCAGTGATGACACCCCCGAGCACGAGGCTCAGCGTCGGCGACCACCACCAGCGGTCCTGCAGAAGGATCGGTGCCGCGGCCTCCGACGAGCCGGGATCCGCCGGCTGAACGTCGGTCGTGTCCGGGATGTCGGGCTGTGGTGTGTCGTCACGCATGCCACCAGGATGGCACGCGCGCCCTGTCACTCCTGCCAGGGGAGGGCGATGGGCGCGGCTCGTCTCACCGCCGCCCGTTCTCAGAACTCACGACGCGGCGCCGTAATGTCATAATGTGCCTTATCGGCGATAGTAGGTTCGACGTCGTGCGTGGCGGACGCACGACGCCCGCAGCCGGACGGGCGCCCGTGATCCGCGGGATGCGTCACGACGTCGCCACCTCGCGCCCGCCTGCTGCGCTTCGCGCCACGGCGTTCGTCCGTGCGCGCCAGGGCGATCGGCACGGCGTCGGCCGAGGCGAGCCGGCTCGATGATCGCCGCATCGTCGCGATGACGATCTGCCGCTCGTTCCTGTCGGGCAGGGAGCGCGCAGGTTCCTTCGCAACGCATCGACGCACGCACGCGAGGTCCGTCGTCGTGGCGGACCTCGGGGTGGTGGGACGACTGCTCAGGGTCCACATCCCCCATATAATTGAATCATCAACTAATTAGGGGATGCGGAGCTGCTGACCTCGTCGATCCGTCGACACTGCTCGGCCGTCGGCGTCCACCGGGCGGCACGCGCGTTGGCGCGGACCTGATCGGCCGTGCGCGCACCCGCGATGACGGACGCGACCTCGGGACGCGCCGACAGCGCACCGAACGCGAGCGACAGGAGAGGCACGCCCCACTCCCCCGCCAGGAGCGACAAGGAGTCGATCACGTCGAAGTCCGCTGCTCGGAGGCGATCCGGATGGCGGGCCAGCCGGGTGTCCGCGCCAGCCGGCTCCCCACGTCGGTACTTGCCGGTGAGCAGCCCCGACGCCAACGGGTAGTACGGGAGCAGGCCGACGCCGAAACGCCGCGCGGCGGGCAGGAGATCGCGCTCCGCAGCGCGCCGGAGGAGGTTGTACTCGTTCTGTGCCGAGACGAACCGGACCGTCCGTTGCTCGCGTGCGGTCCAGTCGGCGTCGGCGACCTGCCAGGCTGCGAGATTCGACGACCCGACGTATCGCACCTTCCCCTCAGCGACGAGCTCGTCGAGCGCCTGCAACGTCTCGGACACCGGCGTCCAGGGATCCGGGGCGTGCAGCTGGTACAGGTCGATGCGGTCGGTCCTCAGCCTTCGGAGCGACCCTTCGACTGCGCGCCGGACGTAGCGCCGAGAGCCGCGAGCTCCCCAGTCGGCGCCGTTGAGACCGTGCGCGTCCATCCCGAACTTGGTCGCGAGCACCACGTCGTCGCGATGGCCGCCGAGCGCCGCTCCGAGCAGCTCCTCGCTCTGGCCCGGAACCGCGCCGTACACGTCTGCCGTGTCGAAGAAGGTGATCCCCTCGTCGAGCGCGGCCGCGACGATCCCTCCGACGGTCTCGGGAGCCGCCGTGACTCCGAAGGTGTTGCATCCGAGTCCTGTCGCCGACACCATCAGTCCGGACGAACCGAGTTGGCGGTACAATGAAAGTTCGTGCCTGACCGTCTCAGCGCTCATACGCCTCACCGTATCGAGTTCAGCGCCGTCGTCGGCACCATCCGCGTTCCCCGCGACCGTCGCCCGTTCACCAGACCTTCACCTGAGGTCGGAACACTGACGGTTCGTGGCTCGTTGAAGCGTACGACTCATGCCCATGGCTTACTGAGCACTACGGAGGTCCACATGGCGAACCGCTCACTGCGCGGTATGCGTATCGGTTCCCAGAGCATGGAGACGGAGGACGGCGTCGAGTTCGCTCCACGCATCCTCGCTCACTACGACGGCCCGAACGGCGAGACGGTCACGGTCCCGTTCTCGATCGAGGCCGACGTTCCGCTCACCTGGGAGCTGCCCGGCGGTCGGGAGGCGCTCCTCCGTGGCGCAGAGCAGCCGCAGCCGAAGGCGACCAAGCCCGCACGAACGCACTGGGACATGCTCCTCGAACGCCGAACGATCAAGGAGCTCGAGGACCTGCTCGACGAGCGTCTCGCGCTGCTGCGCGCCGGAAAGCTCCGCCGCAGCGCCTGACCTCGCGCATGCCGCACGGCGGGCGAGTCGCGCGTGCGTCCGTCACTTCCGCAGCAGCCGGCGCATCGCGTCGGCTGCTGCGTGTCCGGCGTCCTGAAGCCCCGACTACGTCACCTTGACCAGGGCCTCCGCCACGATTCCTCGACTCGCCGGCCTCGCGCTCGACGAAGGTGATGCGAACCTCGACGACCCTCGCACCTGACCGGAACGGAATCTTCGCGTCACGTCCTTGAGCGGGATCCCCAAGAGGATCCGCGCCTACGCCTTGCCCCCACGAGGCAGCAGCTGACGGTGCCACGGCCGGTTCTGGACGCGTCCGCCTGGAATCCACCGGGATCCGAGGACCGGGTCGGCCGAACGCGACGGGTCAGCGTCGATCCGATCCAGGATCGCTACGAGGTCGCCGGCAGGAGCGATCCATCCGCGTCGATCTCGACGAGGGCCTCGTCACCATGCTCGAGGGCCCAGCTGAAGCCGACGAGGTACGCCCGTCCGAGGCCGCGCCCCTCGGTGCGGTGCATCACGTGGATGCTGTCGACCGCCGCGCGGCTGTCCGCCAGCTCGCCCGTTCCGTCTGGAGACCCGTCATCCACGAGGAGTCGGTCCGCCGTGGGCGCCTCAGCCCTCAGCCGACCGGGGGTGAGCGGCAACGAGGGCAGCTCGTTGTACCTCGGGAGCACGACGAGCACGTGCCCGGTCAGGTTCCTCGTTTCGTTGTGGATCGGCGTCGAAGCCGAGATGCCCCCGCACAGCCCGCCAGCATCGTGGCGACCGCGAGGGCGTCCGCCACTCGGACCGGCCATGCGCCGACGACGGCCGCCGGGGTGAGCGAGTGGCGAAGCGGAAGACGCGCCACGAGCTGAGCCGGCGTGAAGAGACCCGTACGGTCGCTGACGACACCGTTCGGGGCGATCACCGCGCTGACGCCGACCGTGGAGATCTGGACCGTCGCACGCCCGAGCTCGACCGCGCGCAGCCGGGACATGGCGAGCTGCTGGGTCGATTCGGCGGTGAACCCGAACGAGGCGTTGTTCGTCTGGACCACGAGCATCTCTGCCCCCGCGCGCACGGCCTCCCGCGGCAGGTCGTCGTACGCGACCTCGAAGCAGATCACGTCGCCGAGCTTGACCGTCCGTCCGAGACGTGCGGAGGCCAACGGGACGACCCCCACCTTGGTGCCGGGCAGCATGTCCACCTGGACGAGGTCCACCGCCGAGGAGAACGGACGCAGGAGGCTGCGCATCGGGATGTACTCCGCGAACGGGGCCGGATGCTGCTTGGTGTAGCTCGCGACCACGCCGACGCCCGGCTCCCACAGCACGGCCGTGTTGTATCGCCCACCCGTCTTCGGGTACTGCACGGTCCCGACCAGCATCGGAGCCCCGATCTGTCGCGCAGCGTCGTCGATGGCCTTCGCTGCGCCGGCATCGGCCTGCGGGTCGATGTCCGTGCCGTTCTCGGGCCACAGCACGACGTCGAGCTCGCCGGGGCGCACCTGGTCGAGCAGCGCCGCGGTCCCCGCGAGGTGGTTGTCGAGGACCTTGCCCGCCTGCGCGAACGCATCGAGGCCCGGCGACGGCACGTTGCCCTGGACAGCGCCGACGCGCAGGGTGCCGTCCTCCGCCTGGGTGTCGAGCGGGATGAGCAGCGGAAGGACGACGACCGCGACGACCACGGCGATCGCTGCCAGCGCGTGGCCCAACCGAAGCCCGCGCGTGGCGACCAGCACCAGCGCCGTCGCGACACCGACGAGGCAGACCGCCGCCGAGACCAGAGGCGCGCCCCCGAGCCACGCCAGCGCGAGCAGGGGTGAATCGGACTGGGAGAACGCGAGCCTCCCCCACGGGAACCCGCCGAAGGGAACGCTCGACCGCAGATCCTCGACCGCGACCCACAGGGTGACGAAGGCCCCGGTCTGGAGCGCAGCACTGCGCCAGATCACGGCACCGCGTCGCACCCATGACCACGCGGCGCCCAGGACGGCGATGTAGCACGACTCGAACACGGTGAGCGCAAGCCACGGCACTCGACCGACGGCGTAGTCGGCCCAGATGATCTGCGGCGCGAAGAAGGCCAGCCCCCACAGCAGTCCCACCAGCGCATTCCACCGAGCGCTGTCGCGGCCCAGGGCGAGGAACAGTGCCGCGACCCCGAGGAACGCACATCCCCACCAACCGAGATCCGGGAATGCTGCCTCGGTGAGGAGTCCACCCGCCACCGCGAGGATCAACGACCACCATCGGGTCGGTTCTCGCAGAGGCACCGCCGAAGCCTACGACAGCTCGCTGAGAGCGCGAACCGGAAGGCCCGCGTGTCCTTCGTGCCGGTCGGGCTCGGATCGAGCGCCGTCCGTTGTCTACTGAACACGCGGGCCCAGCCGGTGTTCGCACCCGCGGGCCGGGCGACCGTCAGGAACCCCTGCGTCCGCCTCCGCAGCTGCGGGGGTGGAACACCTGAGAAGTTACTCATCTCGGCAGCCATGTCAAGGTGACATTTGTCCTGGTGAGAGACGTTGCCGCAGGTCAGCTCGCTCCCGGCCCCAGTCACCCGACGCGATCAGCTGGCGTGTCGCTCGGCGTGTCGGTATCCGTCCGCGCCGGCGACGACGCGTGCTCAGGTCATCGTGTCGAAGACGACTACTCCGTCGCGAACCGTACGGATGCAGACCGGATCGGGGGCACTCGGTTCGAGGTCCGGGAGAAGCGGCGCACCGACATTCGTGTCGGTGCTCCACGCGGTGATCGTGCCGTCGGCACGTTCGGCGACGAGGTGTTCCGCGCGCCAGACCGCGAGATGCGCGGGGGCGCCGATCCGGAGCTCGCCGGCACCGGTGCCGGCGAGCCCGGCGAGTCGCCACCCGGACCGGGTGTGAGCCCGGAAGGCTGTCCGTGCGGACAGGCGCTGATCCTTCTGGTGGTGCCACATGGCCGCGCGGACGGCACCCCATGGATCGAACGGCGTGATCGGAGAGTCCGACCCGAACGCGAGCGGGAGGCCGGCCGCAGCAAGATCCGCGAACGGGTTGAGTGCGGCCGCTCGCCCCGCGCCCAACCGTGCGGCGTACATCCCGTCCGGTCCGCCCCAGGCCGCGTCGAAGGCCGGCTGCATGCTCAGCCGGACGCCGAGAAGAACGAGAGCGGCGAGGTGCGGCGCGTCGATCATCGCTGCCGACTCCGCGCGGTGCCCGGCCGCGCGGATCGCCTCGATTCCTTCGACCTCGGCGGCCGCACGGAGACCGAGCAGGAGCTCGTCCATCGCGAGGTCCCCGATGACGTGAAAGCCCGCATGCACCCCCGCGCGGGTGACAGCCGCGACGTGGTTGGAGACCTGCTCACCCGTCAGGTACAGCTCTCCCGCGGGGGTGGCCGACCCTCCTGCCGATGCTGTCGGGTCGTCCCGGTACGGCGACCGCAGCGCGGCGGTCCGCGAGCCGAGTGAGCCGTCGACGTTGAGGTCGCCGCCGATGCCGGTCAGTCCGGGGATCGCCTCGAGGAGCTCACGCGCATCGTCCACCGTCACGCAGAGCTCCCCCCGGTAGCCGACGACCGACGGCAGGCGGCTCTCCGGATCCCTGGTCATCTCGAGAAGCGAGCGCAGGCCGTCGCGCGTGTCGATGTACGGAGCACTGTGCTCGTGGACCGAGGCGATGCCGTGTGCCGCCGCGTCGGCCAGCGCCGCCAGGTACAACGCGGTGCGCCGCCGATCGTCCACCGCTCGCGCCGCCACGCGTGCGAGGTGGTGGGCCGGACCCACCACACACCCGTCGGGGGACCATCCGCGCTCGGCCTCGAGGCCGAGCGCGGACGCGAGCGCCGTCGAGACCACGGCCGAGTGCACGTCGACACGAGCCAGGTACACGGAAGCCCCGGCTGACGCTCGATCGAGCTCCTCACGCGTGGGGCCGCGCCCCTCTGGCCATGACGTCTCGTCCCAGCCGTGGCCCAGGAGCACCACGCCCGGTGGCAGGTCGCGAGCGGCGGTCGCGACGCGGTCGAGCGCCTCTGCGAGGCTCCGTACCCCGCCACGTCCGGTGAGGTCGACGCCCTCGCGCACGAAGCCCGTCTCCAGGAGGTGCGCGTGCGCGTCGACGAAGGCCGGTGCGACGAGCGCGCCATCGAGATCGATCACCTCGTCGACGGAGTCCGTGAGTCCACTCGCGGCATCGTCCGTGCCGAGCCAGGCGATGACGCCGTCCGCCACGAGCACGGCCTCGGCGAACGGGTCGGACGGTGCGTGGATCACGCCGCGTCGATACAGGGTGCTGCTCACGTGACCTGACGATAGGGCAGCCGAGCCCGTGCGACCTGCCAGGGCTCCGGCGTCGTGGTGGAGGCGCCGCTACACGGACGAGTAGGCCACGACCCCGCGCTTCAATGCGTGCACGGCTCGCCGCGCGGTGAGCCGCACGTGCTCGTGCGGGGCCGCGTCGGCGATCTGGTCGAGCAGGTCGATCACCTGCTTGCACCATCGGACGAAGTCGCCGGCGGACAGCTCGCTCCCCCGCAGGACGGCATCCAGGCTCCGTCCCGTCGCCCACCGGTGCACCGACTCGACGAGACCGAGGTCGAGCGGGCCGGTGGCCTCGATCCGGTGCGACCTCTCCAGGTCGTCGAGCTCCGACCAGATCCGGAGGGTCTCGCCGAGCGCGCGTCCGAGCCGGCTCTGCGGTCCGCCCGGGATGCGCGGGTCCTCGTCGCGATCGTCACGCCGGGCCGAGTACACGAGGGTCGACACGGCAGCGGCCAGGGCGGGCGCATCGAGCTCCTCCCACACTCCGCGCCGGAGGCACTCCGCAACGAGGAGGTCGTTCTCCGCGTAGAGCCGTCGGAGCCACTGTCCGTCCGCGGTGACCGAGCCGTCGAGGTAGCCGAGACCGGTGAGCACGTCGCAGATGCGGTCGAAGACGCGCGCGATGGAGCTCGTCCGACCTTCGATCCGCGCGACGAGGGCGTCGTGCTCCGCCTGGAGGTGCCACCATCGTTCGGCCCACCGTGCGTGCGTCTCGCGTTCCGGGCAGGCGTGGCACGGATGGGTCCGCAGCGCTCGTCGCAACCGGAGGAGCTCGGCGTCGTCGGCGGCATCGGCACCGCCCCGCCGACCCGGCCGACCTGCGGTCCGCCGGTCTCCGTCGGCCGCCCGGCGCCTCGTGGCCTCGTGCCCGCCGAGCCGCCCTGCCTCGACCGCGGCACGCAGCCGCGCCGCGAGGTCCCGTCGGGCACCCGCGCTGCGCACCTCGAGCCCGCGCGGGACCCGGATGTAGCCCACCTGCCGTACCCCGTCACCGATGTCCGAGGCAGTGAGCGTGCGCACCTGCCGTTCGGACGTGAGCACGACGGGGTGGGGACCGTCGAAGGCGGCATCGTCACCGGGCTCGAGCACCACCGCATGCAGCTGGCGCCGGCCGGCCGGGATCGTCAGGACGTCACCCGGTCTCAGGCCGGTCAGACTCGCCGCGACCTCGGCCCGTCGCACCGCGCGTGCCTCGCGACTCAGCTCACGTTCCCGCTCGGCGATCGCGCGACGCAGACGGGCGTACTCGGCGAAGTCACCGCGTTCGCACCGCATCGCCTCGGCGTAGCCCTCGAGGGCCTCGGTGTGCGCCTGTGCCTGCCGTGCGAGGCCTACCACGCCCCGGTCGGCCTGGAACTGCGCGAAGGAGGTCTCCAGGACCTCTCGGGCCCGTTCCCTGCCGACCTGCGCCACGAGGTTGACGGCCATGTTGTAGGTCGGGCGGAAGCTCGACCGGAGCGGGTAGAGCCGCTTCGAGGCGAGACCGGCGAGCGCGACCGGGTCGAGACCGGGATGGTCCACGACCACGGCGTGCCCCTCCGTGTCGATCCCGCGCCGACCTGCGCGACCCGTGAGCTGCGTGTACTCCCCCGGAGTCATGTCGACGTGCGCTCGACCGTCCCACTTCACGAGCTTCTCGAGGACGACGGATCGCGCGGGCATGTTGATCCCCAGGGCGAGCGTCTCGGTCGCGAATACGACGCGCACGAGCCCGCGCGAGAAGAGATCCTCGACGGTCTCCTTGAAGAGCGGCAGCATCCCGGCGTGGTGGGCCGCGATGCCTCGGGCCAACGCGTCGCTCCACTCCCAGTAGCCGAGGACGTCGAGGTCCTCGGCCGGGATCGTGGCGCACCGTTCCTCGACGATGCGCCGGACGTCCGCCTCCTGGGCCGGCGTGGTCAGGCGCAGACCGGCTCCGACGCACTGGGCCACGGCGCCCTGGCACCCGGCCCGCGAGAAGATGAAGTAGATCGACGGAAGGAGGTGGGCCTCCTCCAGGAGGTCCACCACGGCGAACCGCGAGGTCGGCCGGTGGCCACCCCCAGCACCCGGGCCCCCGCGACCGCGGTACCCACGGTCGCCGCGACGCCCCGGTCCTCCTCCGCGAGGGAGCTCGTCCGGCGTGCGTCGGCGGAGCAGCGCGGCCAGCTCGGGGTTGATCGGCGGGCTGGTGCCGGGCGAGGTGGGATCCACGTGGCCGGCATAGAGATCGTGCAGGTCCCCGCGGGCCAGGACGTGCTGACCGAGCGGGACCGGGCGGTGCTCGGTCACCACCACGGCGGTGTCGCCCCGGACCATCTCGAGCCACTCGCCGAACTCCTCGGCGTTGGACACCGTCGCCGACAACGAGACGAGCTGGACGTCCGGTGCGAGGTGGATGATCACCTCCTCCCAGACCGGTCCCCGGAACCGGTCGGCGAGGTAGTGCACCTCGTCCATCACCACGTAGCCGAGGCCGTCGAGCGTGGTCGACCCCGCATACAGCATGTTCCGCAGTACCTCGGTCGTCATGACGACGACGGGCGCCTCGCCGTTGACGGTCGTGTCCCCGGTGAGCAGCCCGATCCGGTCAGCGCCGTGCTGGCGGACCAGGTCGGCGTACTTCTGGTTCGACAGGGCCTTGATCGGCGTCGTGTAGAACGCCTTCCGGCCGTTCGCCAGGGCGAGGTGCACCGCGAACTCACCGACGATCGTCTTGCCGGCTCCCGTCGGCGCGGCCACGAGCACGCCGCGGCCCTGCTCGACGGCGCGGCACGCCTCGACCTGGAACTCGTCGAGCTCGAAGTCGACAGTCGTCCGGAACCGGGCCAGGGCGGTCTTGGAGTCGGCGGCACGCAGTCGCGCGGCGGCGTACCGCTCGGCCGGGCTTCGCTCGTCCGTCTGGGCCGACGACACCGGGACGATGGATCGCGGTGCGGCGGACCGGGACCGCGAGGTGCTGGCCATGAGAGTCAGCCTACGGTCACTCTCCTCGCAGCGGAGCGCAGCCGCTCAGGCGAGGACGTGCACCGCGCCCACGCGTACGTCAGCGCGCAGCGGAAGCATCGCGACGGGCTCGCCGTCCGCGAACGCACGCGGAGGAGCATCCGCTCGACCGGTGGGTTCGATCAGGACCGATCGGGTCCGGAAGACCTGGACCTCGGGGTGCCGGAGGTGCCGGCCGCTGTACATCCCCGGGAAGATCCGGACGACTCCCGCCCTCGTGAACGGGCCCGCCACGACGACGTCGAGGAGCCCGTCGTCCATCAACGCGTCGGGAGCGATGCGCATCCCGCCGCCGAAGAGCGGGGCGTTCGCCACCGCGACCACGGTGCCGGCGGACTCCCAGACGCCGTCGTCGTGCGTGACCCGGAACCCGTACGGCCGGAACGACCCGAGCACGGACGCAAGTGCCCGCACGTACCGTCCGCCGCCCTGCGGCCAGGTGAGCTCGTTCGCCCGGGCGTTCACGGCGGCATCGACACCGCAGGACAACGCCCCGAGGTACCACTCGACGCCATCGCCTTCGGGTGTGCTCACGTGCACCGCGTCGACGGGCCGGGTCTGGTGGGTCAGTCCGTGCTCGATCGCCTGCAGCGATGCGCGGACGTCGTGGCGCGGGAGTCCCAGCGACCGCGCGATGTCGTTCCCCGTCCCCCCCGCGACGATCCCGAGCGGCAGCGCGGTGCCGGCGACCACGTTGACCCCCAGATGCACCATCCCGTCTCCGCCGACGACCACGAGGGCGTCGACGCCGGCGAGGATCTCCCGCCGCGCGTTGCGGGTCGCCTCGGCGATGGTTCCGGCGGACAGGTCGATGACGTCGTGCCCGCGTGATCGCAGCAGTCGCGTGGTGTGCGATCCGAGGTCGGTTCCTCTCCCCCGACCGGCCGTCGGGTTGACGACGACGCCGAGCCGGCTCACCGTTCGGTCTCGGAGGAGCGGGCTGCCCCGCCGGGCTGCGGTGTCTCGGTGTCGTCCGGGAAGGTCCCGTCCAACCGCGGCAGTCCCTGCGCGAGTCGCTCGCGGTTCACCCGGCGATCGTGCAACGCGGCGACACCGACGGCCACGAAGTAGAGCAGGCAGATCGGCAGGGCGAGCGCGATCATCGTGATCGCATCGGGTGTCGGCGTCATGACCGCGGCGAACACGAAGGCCGCCATCACCGCCCACCGCCAGCCACGCGCCCACGTCCGTGCCTGAACGAGGCCGGCGAAGTTGACCGCGACCATGACGACCGGCAGCAGGAATGCGATACCGAACGCCAGGATCAGGCGCATGACGAAGCTCAGATAGGTCTGCGCATCGATGTAGTTGACCGCATTCTTGGGCGTGAACTCGGTCAGCAGTGCGACGGCGTTCGGCAGCGCCCACCATGCGAGGTACGAGCCCACCAGGAACAGCGGCACCGACGCAGACAGGAAGCCCACGGCATACAGGCGCTCCTTCCGGGTGAGTCCTGGGGTGATGAACGCCCAGAGCTGGTACAGCCACCACGGGCTGGTCACCAGGACGCCGAGAAAGAGCGAGACCTTGATCTTCATGTCGAACGAGGTCGCGACGCCGGAGAAGTTCAGGGCGACCTCACCGTGACGCGCGGCACCCGCCCGGATCAGCGGCTGCTGCAGCGCGGCGAACACGGGGTCGTAGACGATCCACCCGACCACGCCGCCGATGAGAAGACCGATCACGGCCAGCACGAGGCGTTTGCGCAGCTCGGCCAGGTGAGCGCGCAGAGACATGCGGCCGCCCGTGGAGGAGCGGCCCGGACGTCGGGCCATCGACGGTCAGACCTGAGGGCCGGCGCCGGCCGGCGGCAGCGGATCGGTACCGGCGGTGGGCCCGGGTGGCGCTGTCGACCCCCCACCCGGGTCGGGCGGCACCGGCGGAGCCGCGGGCGATGACGTCGGGGGGGACGGCGACGTCGTCGAGTCCGCCGACGTGAGGTCCTTCATCTCCCGCTTGAAGATCTTGAGCGACTGTCCGACGCTCTTGGCCACGTCGGGGAGCCTCTTCGCGCCGAAGAGGAGCACGACGATGACCAGCACCACGATCACGTGCGTCGGCGTCAGACCGTTGCGGAACATCGGACTCCTCCGTAGGTACCTGTCGTGCGGCTCATGCTAGGCCACCGCCGTCGGTCGGGGGCCGAGCGACGGATCGAGTGGTCGGCGCACTCAGTGCGTGAAGCGTCCCCAGCTCTCGGTCGTCGCACGGTTGCGCTCCTCGCGGGCCGACCGGCGCTGCGCGCGGCGACCATGGATCGTCGCGCGGGCCCGTCGAGCGGCCACCGGATCAGCGAACGGGTCGCGTGCGGCGCGCACGGCCTCGAGTGATGCCGCCGCGTCGGCGAGCGCGGCGGCCTGGACCGCCAGCTCCCCGAAGACCTCGGAGGCGCGCCCGAGCTCGTCCAGGAGGGCACGCGCCTTGCGCCACAGATCGCGCCCCACGGCGAACGCGCCGACCATCGTCGCGAGGACGAGAACGGTCCAGACCGAGAACCACAGCATGAGCGTCAGCGTATCCGCCGTGATTCAGTCCGCGGTCGCGCGCGGTCCCGTGACTCCGTACGCGTTCAGGGCGCTCCGCGCGACGCGCGCCACGTCGACCGCGATGCTGCTCGGCCGGACGGCACGGACGTCGCGCGCGATCTGGAGGAGGAGGTGGCGGAGCCACGTCCGGTCGACCACCCGCAGGTCCACCTCGAACGATCCGTCGGGCCGGTTGCGAACCGCCTCGACGGGCACCGTCTCCGCGACCCAGCGCGCCCGGCTCTCGAGCTCGAGCGTCACCAGCTCGGCGTCCTGGTCGGGGTGGAACGTGTCCGCGTGATCCGACCGTGGATGCTCCGCCACCGGGACGTCCAGCACCTCGGCGGACAGCACGCGGTCCATCCGGAAGAGGCGCTCTGCGCCGGCTCGCCAGCACCAGGCGACGAGATAGGTCCGACGCTCGCCCGTCACGAGACGGAGGGGGTCCACCTCCCGCTCCCCGGAGACGTCCGACGCGGTCACGTAGTCGATCTTGAGCCGCCGTCCTGCCTGGAGCGCCGCACCCACTGCCGCGTTCACGACCGGTTCACCGTCGGCGGCGAGACGGACGTCGACGATCGTGGCGGCCTCTCCCGTCGCCGCCGTGAGCTTGTCCAGGACCGACTGCAGCACCGCGAGCCGGTCCGGGTCGAGGCCTGCCACGAGGGACTCGCGCATCGCGCGCAAGGCAGCGACGAGGGCGATCGCCTCGCGCGTCCCCAGACGCAGAGGCCGGGTCATCCCGCGGCTCTGCGTCACGCGGACGACGCCCTGCTCGAGCGCCGCCGCGTCGAAGTCGATGAGGTCGTGCGGCCAGTAACCCGGTGTCCCGGTCAGCCACAGCGTGTCGATGTCGTCGACGACCTGGCGGCGGGACACCTGGAACTGCTCGGCAAGCTCCTCGACGGGAACCCCGCCGTGCCGCTCGAGGTAGGCGATCATCCCGAGCATGCGGACCAGTCGATCCGGCGCTCTCTCAGCCATGACGGTTCACCCCCTCGCTGTCCGTGCGACCGGGCGTCGTGTCGAGGGCCGACGCTGCCTGGAGCCGCGCCACGATCCGATCCCGTAGCTCGTCGGGCTCCAGCACCACCACGGCGTCCGCGTACCCGACGACCTCATCGACGAATGCCGTGATCGACGTGTAGGGCACGTGGATCAGGTCGCGGTCCACGAGCCCGGGAGGGAGCTGCGTCGACCCCTCCGGACGGGACGTCGCGCGTGACCGCAAGGCGCTCGCGCGCTCCGGGCGAACCGCGAGGGCGGCGATCGCCGACGTCTCCGTGCGCCGCGAGTCCAGCACCGCGGCGGGGTCGATCCCGACCGGGACAACGAAGGCTGCCGTCGGTCCGACGCCGCGGACCGGTCCTTCGATGCGACTGAGCCGGAACGATCGTGCGGCCTCCCGGTCGCGGTCCAGCCCCACGACGTACCACCCGCCCTCGCGCACGAGCAGGCGCCAGGGTTCCAGCACCCGCGTCCGCACCTCACCGGTGCTCGCCGCTCGATAGCTGAAGGTGACGGCCTGGTGGGCGTGCACCGCGTCGAGCAACGGACCGAGAGCGGCGCCGGCGGCAGGAACACGCGGAGCGAGTCCCGCGACCAGGTCCTCCGCCTCAGGACCGGAACCGACCGCACGGAGCTTCGTGAGGGCGCGCGTCGCGTCGGTCCGCAACGTGCGGTCCTGCCAGAACTGCGCAGCCAGCGACAGCACGCCGAGCTCGGCTGCGGTCAGGTCCACCTGGGGCATCGCGTACGCGTCCTGGTCGATGCGATAGCCGATGTCGTCCCCGTGCCCGCGCCCCGTCACGGTGAGGATCGGGATGCCCAGATCGCGGAGCGCGTCCTTGTCCCTCTCGAACATCCGTTCGAAGGCGTCGTCCGATGCAGCGTCGCCGTACCCCGCGACCGTGCTGCGGATCTGCTCCTTCGACATCCTGCTCCCGGTGTTCACGAGGGCGATGACGAGATTGAGCAACCGCTCGGCGGGAGGAATGGGTTCGGCCACGGGACCACGGTAGTAGGCCGGTACCGTGATGCCGTGATCACGTGGCGGGCAGGAGCCGTGGTGTCGGTCGGACGGGCCTGGCGCGGAGCCGTCGAGGTCGCGGTCGAGCTGGACGCCGCCCTCCCCGGCCCGGACGGTGGCACCGACGACTCCGAGGGGAGACCGACGGAAACGCGCACGGTCCACGCAGCTGTGCGTGCGCTCGCCTATCCCGAGCTGGTCGGTGCGGTCGACGTCGGGGCCCGCGTCCTGCTGAACGTCACCGCGCTGGACCGGGGACTCGGCACGGGCGGCTATGCACTCGTGGCGGCCAGGACGGACCGGGTCCCCGACGACCCGGCGCCCTCCCCCGGTCACCTCGTCAAGGCGCGGTACACGCCGCTCCAGACGATGGTGCTCGGCGTCGACGACCAGGAATCGGATCACCACGAGCTGTTGCGCGACGCGGACGACCTCGGCGGCGTGCCGGTCGTCGTGGCTGACCTGCACTCCGCTGTTCCCGCGATCATCGCCGGCGCACGTCACTCGGCCGCCCTGGCCGGGCGCCCGGCTCCTCGGGTCGCCTACGTGATGACGGACGGCGGGGCACTGCCGGTGTGGTTCTCGCGCACGGTGGCGGCACTCCGCGACGCCGGATGGCTCGCCTCCTGCGTGACCGTCGGGCAGGCGTTCGGAGGGGATCTCGAAGCCGTCACCGTGCACATGGGACTGCTCGCGGCGCACCTGGTCGTCGCGGCCGACCTGGTCGTCGTCGCGCAGGGTCCGGGGAACCTCGGCACCGGTACCCGATGGGGGTTCTCCGGCGTCTCCGCCGGCGACGCGGTCAACGCTGCGTCCACGCTGCGCGGTCGCCCGATCGCTTCGCTGCGGGTCTCGGGGGCCGATCCCCGCGCGCGCCATCGCGGCGTGTCGCACCACTCCCTCACCGCCTTCGGACGCGTGGCTCTCGCGCCGGCCGACGTCGTCGTGCCGGAGTTCCCCGCGACGTCGGCGCTCGCCGAGCTCGGTGACACGATCACCGCGCAGTGCGCCGCTCTCGGTGCGCCGCACGGTCGGCACCACCTCGTGCGGGTGGAAACGGGGCCGGACCTGCTCGCCGCACTTCGCGGGACGCCGATCCCGCTGTCGACCATGGGTCGCGGCCTCGATGCCGATCCCGCCGCGTTCCTCGCTGCCGCGGCGGCCGGGGTCCACGCAGAGGCGATGCTCGCGCGCTGAGCCGGGACCGATCAGCTGTCGTGGTCGAGCGGGGTGTGGAGCGCGACGAGCGTCGCCAGGCGCCGTGACTCCTCCACGGCCCGGGCACCGTCCGACTCCTGGACGCCCATCACCGCGAGCGTGTCGCCATCCGCAAGGTCGAGCTGCACCCACGGACGGCCGGACCCGAACCTGACGGAGACGATCTCTGCCCACGCGAGCCGTCGCGTGAACACGAGGTTCCGCACGGTGAGGCCGTCGTCGTCGGGGAAGGCCGCGACGGAGGCCTGCCGCCACAGGAAGACGACGATCGCCGCGCCGACCAGGAGGATCCCGAGCCGGTCCGGAAGAGCGAAGGCACCGGAGCCGTCCGTCGGCAGCGCGATCGCCAGCACCGGTGTCAGCACGACGACCGCCGCCGCGAAGGAGCCGGAGACCGCGCGGGCGAGCCGCGGGCGGAACGGGGCGTGCAGGGAGTCCCGTGGCCCGTGGCCCGGCACGCCTGCCCGCCCCGGGCTCACAACCGGCACGCGTGGATCGACGTCACCAGGATCGCGCGAGCACCCACGTCGTACAGCGCATCCATCACCGCGTTGGTCTCGTCTCGCCGCACCATCGCGCGCACCGCGGCCCAGTCGCGGTCGTGCAGCGGGGAGACCGTCGGGGACTCCAGACCCGGGGTGATCGCGACCGCGGCCTCGACCTCCGTCAACGGGATGTCATAGTCCATCAGCACGTACTGGCGTGCCGTGAGGACCCCCTGCAAGCGGCGCGTGAGCACCTCGAGACCTGCGGGCGCGTCCTGGTCGGACCGCCTCACGAGGACGGCCTCGGACCGGAGGATCGGCTCGCCGAAGATCTCCAGCCCGGCCGCCCGGAGCGTCGTGCCGGTCTCGACGACGTCGGCGATCACGTCGGCCACTCCGAGCCGTACCGCTGTCTCGACCGCACCGTCGAGCCGCACGACCCCGGCGATCGGGATGCCTCGCCGGCTCAGGTGATCGGCGACGAGAACCGGGTAGGACGTCGCCACCCGCCTGCCGGCGATCTGCTCGACGGTGGACATCTCGCCGGCCGGAGCGGCGAATCGGAACGTCGACCGCGCGAAGCCCAGCTCCAGGTGCTCCACGGCGGGGGCCCCGGAGTCGAGCAGGAGGTCCCGGCCGGTGATCCCGGCGTCGACGGTTCCTGAACCCACGTACAACGCGATGTCGCGCGGGCGAAGGAAGAAGAACTCGACGTCGTTCGCCGGGTCGGCGAGGACGAGCTCACGGGAGTCGCGCCGTTGGCGGTAGCCGGCCTCCCGGAGCATCTCGCTGGCGGGCTCCGACAGCGATCCCTTGTTCGGTACGGCGATTCTCAGCACGAGGCCCTCGGGTTCAGGACGGGCGGCGGGTCGGACGCGACCCCCGCAGGGAGCCAACAGGTCAGAGGTGGGCGTACACGTCGTCGAGCGTGAGGTCGCACGCGAGCATCAGCACCTGCAGATGGTAGAGGAGCTGCGAGATCTCCTCCGCGGTCCGATCCGCCCCCTCGTGCTCGGCCGCGATCCAGACCTCGGCCGCCTCCTCGACGATCTTCTTGCCGATCGCGTGCACACCCGCGTCGAGCTCGGCGACCGTGCCCGATCCGGTCGGGCGGGTAGCGACCTTCTCGGTCAGCTCGGCGAACAGGGAGTCGAACGTCTTCACACCGCTGAGCCTAGACGGCCGACGTGCGGACCTCGCGCGGCGTCCAGCGACCGGGCAGCGTTCACAGGGAGCGCAGGGCGATCGCGGTGGCGACCGCCGCCTCGGCCGCCTCGGCGCCCTTGTCCTCACGCGAACCGGGCAGGCCGGCACGCTCGAACGCCTGGGCCTCGTTGTCGCAGGTCAGGACCCCGAAGCCGACGGGGACCCCGCTGCGCACCGAGACGTCGGTCAGGCCCATCGTGGCGGCCTCGCAGACGTACTCGAAGTGCGGCGTGCCGCCACGTATCACGACGCCGAGCGCGACGACGGCATCCGCACCCTGCTGCGCGGCGCGGGCGGCAGCCACTGGCAGCTCGAACGATCCGGGGACGCGCACGACGGTCACGTCGGCGACCCCTGCGGCGTCCAAGGCTCTCGTCGCCCCCGCGAGAAGGCCGTCCATGATCTGGGTGTGCCAGCTCGCCGCGATCACGACGACCCGCAGACCGGTGCCGTCGGTGGTGATCCTCGGTGCTCCTGCGCCGCTCACGCTGTCTCCTCGTCCTCGGTGGTGGCCGAACCTGCGGCTGCCGTCTCCGTGTCGCTCAGCAGATGACCCATCAGCAGGGCCTTGGTCCGCAGGTATCGCGCGTTCTGGGGTGTGCGACCGACCTCGATCGGTCGCACCTCGACCACGTCGATCCCGTGCGCGGTCAGCCCGGCGACCTTGGCCGGGTTGTTCGTCAACAGCTGCACGCGATCGAGGCCGAGGTCGTGCAGGATCGCGGCTGCGGCGCCGTACTCCCGCCGGTCCGCCGGCCACCCGAGGTCGATGTTCGCCTCGACCGTGTCGCGCCCGTCGTCCTGCAGTGCATACGCGGAGATCTTGGCCAGGAGGCCGATCCCGCGTCCCTCGTGGCCCCGGAGGTAGACCACGGCGCCGCCTTCGCTCGCGGCGGTGGCGAGGGCCGCGTCGAGCTGCGGCCCGCAGTCGCAGCGTGCCGAGGCGAACGCGTCCCCGGTCAGGCACTCCGAGTGCACGCGCACGACCGGGACGCCGCTCGCAGCACGCTCGGAGACCATCGCGACGTGCTCCGAGCCCGTTCGCAGGTCTCGGTACCCGTGGATCCGGAACAGGCCGTGCCGGGTCGGGAGCTCCGCGGTTCCGGTCTCGTGGACACGCGGGCGCGGCGTGGCACCCGGTACGCCGTGCTCGGGGACGTTCTCCCGGACGGGAAGGTCGCCGTGCGAGGTCCGCCATGCGATGAGATCGGCGATCGTGAGGAGGACGAGGCCGTTCTCCTGCGCGACCGCGGACGCCTGGCCCAGGCGCGTCATGGTGCCGTCGTCGTTCACCAGCTCGGCGATCGCCCCGACGGGCTCGAGACCCGCGAGCCGGCACAGGTCGACCGCCGCCTCGGTGTGCCCCGACCGGTGCAGCACGCCGCCGGGCACCGCTCGGAGCGGCAGCACGTGCCCTGGCCGGATGAGGTTCTCGGGACCCGACGCGGGATCGGCCAGCACGCGCAGGGTGAAGGCCCGATCGGCCGCCGAGATCCCCGTCGTGACACCGTGCGCGGCGTCGACCGTCACGGTGTAGGCGGTCCGCCGTGGGTCCTGGCTCTGCGGCACCATGAGCGGGAGGTCGAGCGCGTCGGCGCGCGCCGCTGGCATCGGGGCACACAGGTACCCGGACGAGTGTCGGATCGTCCACGCCACCCACTCCGTGGTCGCGGACTGCGCGGCGAGGATCACGTCTGCCTCGTTCTCACGGTCCGGGGAGTCGGCGACGAGGATCGGCCGGCCTTGCCGGAGCGCGTCGAGCGCCTCCTCGACCGTCCCGGTGCGGATAGGCGTGGGAGCTGGGCCGGTGCTCGTCATCGTGCGTCCTGATCTCTGTGGCTGTCCGTGTCGGTGTCCTGCGGGTCGTCTCCGGGGCCGTCGACCGGGTCGGCTGCCGTTCCGCCGCGTGGTGCCGCGTGTCGAGGCGCACCCGCGGACGGGCTCGTCTCGAGGAGCCTCTCGACGTACTTGGCGAGGACGTCCACCTCGATGTTGACCGCGCTGCCCACCGTGAGCTCGCCCAGCGTGGTCGCGCTCAAGGTGGTCGGGATGAGCGAGACGCCGAACGTGTCGCGCCCGACGGAGGTGACCGTGAGAGACACGCCGCTCACGGTGACCGAGCCCTTCTCGGCGACGTATCGCGCGAGGTCCACCGGGATCGAGATCTCGACGTCGTCCCATCGAGGTCCCGGAGATCGCCGTGCGATGACGCCGACACCGTCCACGTGCCCCTGGACGACGTGCCCACCGAGGCGCGCATCCGCACGCACCGCGCGTTCGAGGTTCACCGTCGACCCCGCCACCAGGCCGCCGAGCGACGTGCGCCGCAGCGTCTCGGGCATCACGTCCGCGGTGAACACACCGGTGTCGGGCAGGTCGGTGACGGTCAGGCACACGCCCGAGACGCAGATCGAGTCGCCACGGTGGACGTCGGACGTCACGAGCGGTCCGTGCAGCGTCAGGCGCGCGTCACCGCTCTCCCCCCCGGGGCGGCTGATCTCCACGACCTGCCCGACCTCTTCGACGATCCCGGTGAACATCAGTTCTCCTCACGCTGGACGGTGCTGGATGATGCGCTGGTCGAGGCCGACGGCGTGCCGAGGGACGCCCGGCCACCGCCGGCCGACACGGTGGCGTCCGCGGACGAGGGCGTGCCGACGAGCAGGACGTCGGGTCCCAGGTGGAGGACCTGGTGCACGTCAAGTCGCAAGGCGTCGGAGATCGTGCCGATCCCGAGGTCGCCGACGTTCGTCGAGCCGGAACCGAGCAGGACGGGGGCGACGTAGGCGTGGACCTCGTCGACGACGCCGGCCCGCAGGAGCGCCGTCGACAGCACCGGACCACCCTCGACGAGCACGTGGCGCACCTCGCGAGCGGCAAGAGCGGCCATGACCTCGTGGGGGTCGTGCGTGCGGAGGGCGACCAGCTCGCCGCCCGGAGCTCGGAGCCGGGCGCCTGCCGGCACCTCGGTGTGCCCGACCACGACGCGCAGCGGCTGATGGCCGACCGGCTCACCGGACGGGGTCCGCGCGGTCAGGGACGGGTCGTCCGCCAGCATCGTTCCCGAGCCGATCGCGATCGCATCGACGCGTCCTCGCAGCAGGTGCGCGTGCGCGCGCGCCTCGCCGGACGTGATCCACCTGCTGGTGCCATCCGTTGCCGCCACCCGACCGTCCAGGCTGCTGGCGATCTTGAGGGTGACGAACGGGCGTCCGGAGCGGATCGCCTGCAGCCAGACCCGCAGGAGCTGCTCCCCCGCCGGCCTCAGGTGACCGCCGACCGCGTCGACACCGTGAGAACGCAGGTACTCGGCGCCGCCGCCCGCCCGCGCGCTCGGGTCGGGAACCGCGTACAGGACACGTGCCACTCCCGCGTCGGCCAGGGCGACCGCGCACGGGCCCGTCCGTCCGATGTGGTTGCAGGGTTCGAGCGTGACGACCGCGGTGCCACCGCGGACGTCGACCCCACGCGCGCCGGCGTCGCGCAGGGCGGCCACCTCGGCGTGAGCAGTACCGGCTCCCCGGTGCCAGCCCTCACCGAGAACGGAACCGGTGGGGCCCAGCAGGACGCAGCCGACCTGGGGGTTCGGACCATGGACGGGACCACGGGCGGCCAGCGCGAGCGCACGACGCATCGCCGCGGACTCCACCGGCGACACGGACGTGTCCGACATCGCGATCCTCACCTCCCGGGCGTCAGCCGCGCTCCGGGGTGAGGTCGGCAGCGCAGGACGACCCGCGCCGCGAACCACGGCTCGTGCGACTCACGCCGCGCGCACCGCCACGTACTGCCTCCCATCCGGACTTTCACCGTCGGTCCTGGAGTTCCACCAGGTCAACCGCGCCACGACCGCGCTCTCGCCCTCAGACGCGAATACGGTCCCGGCTCGGGTCGCGGACTGTCACCGCCGGCTCGGAATTGCACCGACCCCGGAGCACGTGTGTGTTCTCGTTCTCGTCACGATGATGCCACACCCGGTGTTCTGCGGCCGACGCCGCGTGTGCCGGACGACGGCAGATGCGCGCAGCAGTGGGGACGACGGATCGGTTCGCGCGGGCGCCCACGGCGGCCGACGGTGGTTCAGGACGCCGTCGCGGCCGCCACGGCGAGCGCGCGCAGGGCGTCGATCTCCGCGCCGATGTCGGGCGCACCGTACACGGCCGAGCCCGCGACGAAGACGTCCGCGCCTGCAGCAGCGATCCGCCCGATGGTCGCCCGCGAGACTCCGCCGTCCACCTGGATCCGCACCGGGGCCCCGGACGCCGTGATCGCGGCGCGGGTCCGGCGGATCTTCGGCAGCGTCCCCTCGATGAACGACTGCCCCCCGAACCCGGGCTCGACGGTCATGACGAGC